>DAIRDV010000074.1:0-5547 GCA_036795955.1 Nitrososphaeraceae archaeon
CAATTGTAAAAACAAAAACTTCATGGGCTTAAAACAAAATTATAGATTAATTCGGTAGCTCCATTTCCGATGTTAATTGATTCCTGTGGTATTTGACCACCAAGATAGTCGACAATTTTTTTTCTTAAAGCGGTATGTTCATTATCAGGATAAATTGATGAAATTCTGGGTAGGTTTTTTCGCAACACATTCAAAACTTTTCTTGAAATTCCTAATGGATTGATATTAGAGCTGAAATCAATTCTTACTAAATTTGGGTTTACTGTGTATACCCCGCCATGGGTGCATAAGTTTTGTATCATTTAAAATCCATATGAGGAGATATATAAGAAGACTGGATAATATTATGTTTTTTCTGAAAACGAATATTAGTTGCGTTTTGACTAACGGCACATAATGTTAAAAGTTGCAGTAATAGGAGCTACAGGTGCTGTAGGTCAAGAATTTGTAATCTCTCTCAATAAACATCCATGGTTCGAATTAGTCCAAATCGCATCCTCTGAGAGGTCTGCAGGGAAAAAATACATTGATGCACTAAGGGATCCAAATACCTCTCTCCTCAAATGGCATAGTAAGGAAAAAATTCCTGAATCCGTCCAAGAAATGGTTTTGGATCGAGTGGATGATATAAATCCGAAAAACCTAGATTTGATTTTTACTGCACTAGAGTCTGAAGATGCTCAGGTTATTGAACCGAAGATGGCTTCGGCAGCCCCTGTAATAAGTACAGCTGCTGCATTCAGGTATGAAAAGGATGTTCCCATACTCATTCCGGGAATTAACGATGACCACTGTGACTTATTGAATATTCAAAAGAAGAATAGAAAATGGGATGGCTTTATTGCTCCATTACCTAATTGTACTACGACGGGTATGGCCATAACCCTTAAGCCACTATTGGATGAAATGGGATTACAAAGCGTCTTTATGACGTCAATGCAGGCCTTGTCTGGAGCAGGGAGATCTCCTGGCGTAATAGCGTTGGACATAATGGATAATGTAATTCCGTATATTCCAAAGGAAGAGGAGAAAGTTCAAGTCGAAACAAAGAAAATTTTAGGCAAGTTTGATGGTAACTCAATAAACGATGCACCGATTAAGGTAAGTTGTACGTGCACACGTGTGCCGGTAATGGATGGCCATACTGAAACCGTTTTTGCCCAGCTTGGAAAAACTGTATTACCGGACAAGGTAAAAGAAACTATGATTAATTTTTCCAAATCTGTGTCCATAAGGGATCTACCTTCCGCTCCAGAAGAATACATCATTGTACATGATGATCCTACCAGACCACAACCAAGAATTGACAGAGAAGTAAACGATGGAATGACAACGGTCGTCGGAAGATTACGAAAGGATACTGTGTTTGAGAATGGTATAAAGTATGTTCTCCTGACACACAATGAAAAAATGGGCTCGGCAAAGGGTGCCGTACTACTAGCTGAAATGTTCAAGTCGAAAAAAATTATTTGAATATCCATTATTGACAAAAAAAATTGCATAAAATTGAAATTAATACATTTATTAACCTCAAAATTTACGATATAATTAGTGGTTTCTATGTATAAAATAGACGATTTAGATCTTAAAATTTTGGAGGAGCTATCAAATGACGCATCTATTTCGGTTCCCAGACTTTCAAGAAAAATCAATATCAACGCGTCGGTAGTCTACAGTAGGATAAAGAGGTTGGTAAAGCGGGGAATAATTCGAAAATTTACAATATTAATGAATGATGAAGCATTAGGATTTAATGTAAAGGCACTTACAGGAATAAACATGGATTCAAAATTGAGAGATAATGTATTGAATGAATTATTCCGAATTCCAGGCGTGACTGAAGTATCCGAAGTTACAGGTAGATTCGACATACTAGTAACAATGAATTCTCACTCTTTGGATGAAATGCATCAGTTGATTTCAGAGCGAGTCGGACGCATCGAGGGAGTCCAAAAAACAGAAACATTCATTGAAATGAGAAAAACGACTAGAGAAATTCCGATTCCACCAAAAGATGACGAGGAAGAAGAATAGATAGTAATCAATCCTTAATTTGATATTTATTTACCAAATATAGATACAACTATTTATTCTGGCTCTAAAAAATGCAGTTTGCATAAATAACACTGAGATGTTGTTCTTAACTTTGGAAACAAAAAGCTTTTTAGAATAATAATCCGATAACCCTCGAGATAAAAATTATCAGGTATTTGGTTTAGTGCCCATGTTTCCAGTTGGTCCTTGTCCCATACGAATCATCTCATTTATTTTGTTTTCCACTTCTTTCAGATTTTCCTTTACTCTAGTTTCTTGTTTACCGAGGACAACAAGCCTAGTGTTGGCAAGATCCTTCTTTTCATCTAGCTCCTTTAGCGTATCATCTTTTTTAGTTTTAATTAATAATGGACCAACGCTTTTGTAAATTGCTTCACTTTCTTCTGATTTCTTGAGTTCTTCGGTAGCTTTCTCTATCTCTATAGATTCTGCTTCCAGTTGTTGTTTCTGCATCATAATTGCTTGCAAATTTTGTTGTAGTTGTTGTAACCTGGTAAGTTGTTCTCTTAGCCATGGGGGTAATTCCTGTTCACTCATTTCCGATTACTTTTAGCTTTACCACCATAAATCTATAACGTTTCATTTAGAGACGTATACGATAGATTCAACAATCGAATAAATGTGTTAATAATGGCACGCATTGATTGAATATCTGATGTACTGATATCTACAAAAATGACACCGTTCTTTGCAGAAACTCGTACTTCTTCAGAACCGGTTAAAAATTTGGCCTCAGGTCGAAGCGCGGAAGCTATGGCATTTCCAAATCTAAAAGATAATTCGGATGAAACGTTTTCTATTGTGACCTGTATACTAATATTTGCTCTTGGCTCTTTCAAAGTTTACATCATATGTGCCAGCAGCCACTTTATAGTTGCATTTTGTACAGTGCCAGATCCCCATTACTATCCTATCAAATTTTACTGATCCACATTTAGGACATCGTCTCTTTTTCTTCAAGACTCTGTAAATCATTCCATATCTCTTTCTAACAGTAGCACCATATTTTACACCCAAGCCCTTAAGTCTGGATATTTTGTGTTTATTTCTACTAACCAACTTTAATCATTCCTTTTAATTTCTCTCTAATTTCCGTGCCCTTGATTCTTGCACTTTCAGCAATAGCCTTCACTTCATCTACCGAAAAGTACCCTTTTAATCCCTTTTGCATTGCAACTATGGAGCCATTTGAGTTTGTGTTAATTGTCAATCTTGCATCCATACATGCCTCTTCCTCAGTATCCGGATCCAATAGTAAATTTTCACCAATCTTAACTGTTGTAACTGAAACAGGTATGGTAGTTATTGGCGGGTCTTGCGTTTTGCCTGTATCGGTGACTTTGTCATCTTTAATTTCAAACACAGGTAATTTACAACTGGCCAAAGCAGACACCACGGCATAAGATGCTGCATCAAAAAGGTTACCATCCACATTAATAATGCTGCAATCCACGAAAATTGTGTAAACAATTTTTCCAGGAATCAAGACCAACTTACCCAAGTCTAACATTTCGGATTCTCTAACCCCTCTATCAACTACCCTAGCAAGCTCAATAGTTTCTTCGTCGGGTGGACCGGGTTCAATATGCGGAGAAGCTATTGGCAGTACTTCGGCGGTAATTATCAAAGCTCCACTATTTTCTAGTCCTTCAAAAGGTTCACCTGTTTCTACTTTTACACCTGCTACAACTTCTGTATTACCTAATTTTACCCATGCTGATCCACTTGCCTTTTTAATAACATCAATTTCAATTTGTAATGGTCTTGTTTCATCTAGACTCCGTCCGTCTAATCGCTTACCAGATGAAATAGATTCTCTCATCTGTCGTTTCCGTAGATTTTCTACAATTATGGTAGATTTTCTTGATATACTCATTATTCTTTCAACCCCTTTTCATCGCCAAAGTACTTTTCCATTAAAGAGGAACGCTGTATTTCATAAACTTTTGTACATCCACGAATTGCTTCATCTAAGCATGTGTTAAATTGATCTGGTGTCAATTCTCCATCAAGCTGAAGAAGTGTAATTTTCTTTAGATTTGGCATATATGCTACTGGCATATCAGCTCCTCCCTCTTTATCTTCAGTATCGTTAATATCAATCACTATCTTGTCATCCACTTTCCCGGCGGCGCAGGCTGAAACCATATCACGCATATTTATCCCTGCATCTGCAAGTGCGACAGAAGCGGCCGTAATACCGGCACATCGTGATCCACCGTCGGCTTGCAATACCTCAATAAAAACATCAATAGCAGCTCGAGGATAATCTTCAAGAATTAAGGCCGGTTCCAATGCTTCTCTAATAACCTTTGATATTTCAGTCTCTCTTCTAGATGGTGCTGGGCTTTTACGAGTGTCTGTAGAAAACGGAGACATATGGTATCTACATCTCACAACACATCGATCAGATAATGCCATGTGTTTTGGATGAACTTCCCTAGGACCATACACAGCTGCAATAATCTTATTTTTGCCAAATTCTATAAGCGCAGAACCGTCGGCATTTCTGATGACTCCAACATTGATTTTTACCTCCCTTAATTCGTCAATGATTCTTCCATCGCTTCTCTTTCCGTTTTCGTCAATAAGGCTTCTACTTTGAACCATTTGGATTCACCACTCCCATTTCACTATTAATATCATTCGAAATAGATTTTTCATCTGAACTTGCTGCTTCATTAACTTCATTAGTGGTCTGAGAATCATCATCCCCTTCGATCTCCGACTCTGGTACATTCAATAATTGTTTTATTCTCTGCGTAAGATTCGATGTATGAGCTTCCACCTCTACTATGTGAATTGCGTTTATCGCAAGTGCCACACCTTCCTTGTCATTCCCAGAGACTACAATTATTCCATTTTGACCTATTGTAATTCTTGTAGAACTTGCCTGTTCGATTGTTTGGATCATTGATCCTCTTTTTCCGATAAGTCTAGGCACTCGTGTTGGAGATATTTTTAACAATTCACCTGTAGGAATTTTTCCTAAATCCTTGTCTTGAATAGTTAGGATCGGATCTCGCGTCCTATCAAAAATCGCAATTCGAGCTACAATTACATCGCCTGTTGATAACTGACGTCCCATGTCATCATGTGCCGGCGAAAAATCTCTACCGAATATATCTTGTGCAGGCAAATGGGCGGCAAAACTTGAGTTAATATCGACTGACCATGAGAGCGAAGAGTGATCTAATATTTTACCTATTACGATATCATTTGCGCGAGGAAAATAAATTCCCGACAGCGGAATTACCTTTGCACCCTCATTGCTTGATTCTGTAATCCCAATTCGCGTAGCTACAATTGAATTTCCATTCTTAATTACATTAACCAGCGGTCGTAAATTCCCTTCAGCTACAATATCACCAGGAATAACGTATTTTCTTTTAATATCCTGCATAGAGTGATCCTCCAAAACAAGAATTCAAAAATCCTTTATCCATAATTCTCCCTTTTTGGGAAGTTAGCACAGACTTATATTTTAAGTGT
>DAIRDV010000075.1:0-5503 GCA_036795955.1 Nitrososphaeraceae archaeon
CTTTATTTCGTTCCAATTCATATATCCGTTCTTTTTCCCAACATAATTGCAAATAACGTCAAATGTCCCCTTGAAACCATATTTATCAAGAATTGGTTTTGCGTTTGTGAACTGGCTCTTAAGGCCATCAGAGAAAATAAAAATTACTATTTTATCATCTGATTTCTTGTTTTCAGCAGAATCCGCGGACAGACCTGCGGCGATATTATGCTCAAAATAAACAGACAGTAGCGCCACTAAAAACCCTGCGAGTATTAGTGGAAATACGTTGGTAAAAAAACGGCAGTTCTTCAATCTTAGATTACAGGTTCGTATTTAATATAATAAAAAGATATTTCAACCTTAGAAAAAATAAAAAGCGCAATTTCACTTTTGGATCTCAAGTTTGTGATTGGTTTTGTCAAGAAAAAAGTCCTGAAAAATACTTGAGACTTTTTTTGAAAGACAAGTCAAGAAGAAAAAATTCATTGTCTAGTTTATATTCTACTAGGACATTTGATATTTGATGGCTCCTGAACATATGAAAGCCAGATTAAAGGAGCTAATAATAGAAAAAGCTCTCGTTGTTCGGCGTGATCCAATCACTCTTTCAAGTGGTCAAAAAACCAATCATTATTACGATTTAAAGAAAGTTCTAGCTCATCCTGAAGGACTGAAGCTGACAGGAGTTCTAATGCTAGAAGAAATGCTGAAAATGGGACAAGTCAAATCAGTGGGCGGTCTTGAAACCGGTGCTATTTCGATATCAGTTGCAATATCAAGAGAAAGTCTTGAACATGAGAACATTAGTTGGTTCTTTGTAAGAAAACAACAAAAAGGTCACGGGCTGCAAAATATGATAGAAGGAAATGTATTGGAACCTGTTGTAGTAGTGGAAGATGTTATTACGAAAGGAGAATCAGTTCTAAAAGCAATTCAAGTGCTACAATCAAAATGGAAACATATGTTAGGTGTTGTATCGATTATTGATAGAGGTGGAGGAAAAGACAATTTGCAAAATAAACACAAAATTAAGTTCGCATCACTATTTGAAGATAAAGATTTTGAGGATGTTGTGAAAGAACGGTTGGAAAAATTAAATTTATGATATTCGTTAATTCAGATTTTTGCTGTAATACCTATAGATCAAGTACGGCTAGATGTTTGATAATGTAGATTCTTGTGTATAGCAATGCTAATGTACATAACCTGATAGAATAGGTTATGGAGTTTAGCGTTGCATTTTGGAACTTACAAAATCTCTTTGATGTTAACTCTGGAGAGATTGCAACAGATCTTGAGTTTATTCCTGAAAAAGGGTGGACAAGAGAAGTTCTCGACAAAAAGATTGAGAATCTAAGTAAGCCATTAAAAGTGATGAATAATGGTAATCCACCTGATTTGATTGGGTTTTGTGAGATTGAATCAGAAAAACTTGCAAAAGATCTATGTGAGAAGGTTCGATCAGAGTATTTTGAAGTAGCTAAATACATTGACGGTTCTGATATAAGAGGGATTGATACCTGTCTGGTATATGCGAAGGATGTTTTCGAATGTATTGAAACAAAATCATTTAGAATAAATTTTAGATACCCAACAAGGGATATTTTTTTGGCAAAATTACGAGTAAAAAGTAATAATGCTGAACTTTTTGTTCTAGTTAATCATTGGCCTTCTAGAAGAGGTAAGAAAGATGGCTTTGATCAATATGATACTGAATTTTCAAGATGCATGGTTGCAGAAAATTGTGGAAGAATTGTAGATGATCTGCTAAAAATTCCTTATTCAGAACTCAAGTATTTGCCACATGATATTCTTTCTGACAAAAAATATAGCGATATGATTAATGATCGCTGGAACAAAAACGTACTTTTAATGGGAGATTTTAATGATGATCCTTTTGACAAGAGTATATCCAAATATCTTCGAGCTAGGAACGATAGAGACGTTTATACTGAATTAAATGAAGCTTTAGAGATTCTCAGAAACACAGACAGAGAGAAAACTGACAAACAACATTATGTGGAGCATATGACACCTCTTTACAATTGTATGTGGAATCTTTCGGGTTTTAGCTATTATCATTGGCGCAACAATTCTACTAATCTGTTTGATCAATTTATGATTTCACGAGGACTCTTGCTGGGTATACAAAAACTAAAGATGAATCCAGAAAATGTGAGAGTGTTCAATGAAGGATTAAGCATTGGTGA
Organism: Nitrososphaeraceae archaeon; assembly: GCA_036795955.1. Lineage (GTDB taxonomy): Archaea > Thermoproteota > Nitrososphaeria > Nitrososphaerales > Nitrososphaeraceae > TA-21. The sequence goes on from DAIRDV010000075.1 coordinate 2,193, forward strand.
TAATCTTTCCAATGATTATTTTATACCACAAGACCCAGAAAAATATCACCCAGCTCAAAGAGGAATTCCCATGACATTTGAATATTTAAGGAACATCAGCGGTCGGATCCCCAAACACAGGCTGCCATCTGCGGGTTTCAGCGATCATTTTCCAATTTTTGGAACCATACAAGTTCTTTAATAAAAAAGTGAAGTTCGAAGAAGATTTAAGCTAACACAAGATTATCAACACAATTTGATTGATCGTGCGAGAGTTATTGCCCTTTCAAGATCATCATTTACTATTTCCTGCTTTTTATACTTGTTATTGAAATATATCAAATCTACAATTTTTGCATGATCCATGTTAACTACTGTTGCGACATTATTCCCATTTTTGGAGGAATTACTAAAAGTCCGATTACTACTACTTGTTAACACTACAAGTTTGTCAACAATGTTAAGTGATTTTGAAGCGCTTGAAATTTGAGCCTGAGTTTTTGAGGGCTCGTCTTCTATGACTACTGATACCGCTATCTTCGAACCATAACTATCATTATAAGTCAAATCTATTCCCTCACCCACAAGATTTTCAAAATTTAACTCGTTAACATATCCTTCATAATTTGTCAATGTTAGGAGATTTCTGACTGCTTCACGAACGTTAGGCTCAATTATTTCCACATTGTTAACGCATTTTTTTATCTGAATGAAATCAGATAACGGCACATTCATCAAACTTCCTCTTATTTTAGAGCCAGGATAGATATTTTTTATAGTATCGTCAATTATTGATTCATCAATTACAAATGAACCACGTTTTGACGCCTCTTCCGCAGAGTGATAAAAGATGTTTAACATTGATCTTACGTTTCTAAAATCAGGAAACTCATCATACAGCAATTTAATTTTGCTAGTTAGATCACTCTCAAGATCTTGAGAAAATTGTTTATTGCTATCATGATGTCTTATGTACTCCGAAATTATGTCTTTTAATTCACCAAGTGTATTTGAACCAGCAAGGTCTATTTTGTAATTTGCTTTTTCCATTCTATCGAAAACTGACGGATTCCCTTTTTTGATCTCCTCATAAGATGACGGAGTTAGTATCAACATTAGTATCGAAGAAGGTATATGAGCATTAATTATGGCTTTAATAAAATCTAACGACTCGATTTTAGAATCAAATTCATCAAATTGAAATATTGTTATCTTGTCCAATAACTTTAGATTCATATTGGCTATTGCTCTTAAACTGTTTATCACTCCTTCAAGGGATCTTATTTTTGCAACGTCGTTACTCAATCTATCTTCTATCAATGATTTTATTATTTCAATTTCAATCTCTGAAAAATCTGAGGCAAGTAATTTCGGTACATGTTCGAAATTTAGTTTCTGATTTCCATTTAGAATATCTTCCGCCCTACGCCTAAGATTTTTGTTACCACTTAAACTATCTACGAATCCATAATTAAATGCCTTTCGTACGGAGCTGCCTTCTTTTTCAGCTTTATTGCATAGAAAATAGAGAATTTCTTTTCTCAAACCTTCAATGTCATCGCGACTGAAACCTCCTAAGACTGAATCATAAATATTATGAATCTCTCTAGGTGAGACTTGGGAAAGATCCACATAGGAAGTTACGGTTTTTTCTGCCAAATCCGGCATACTCTTAATATGGTATGCAAGGTGGGTTTTGCCGGACCCCACATCCTGAATCATTGTAATCAATCTGAAATCTTTATCAGTAGAAGTTGACCCGCTCACTTTTGTAAATAAATCAGAAATGCATGTAAGTATGGCCTCTCTTGCATCCTTATGAGTCATTCCGCCTAGAATTTGGCAATCGCTATATGATGGTGTCGGACTGCTGGGATACGGATTTGATTTTAGACCGTAGGGATACAATTTCATATGCCTCTCACATAACCATGGAGTAGGCCTCTCAATACTAGACCTTCGCTTCCTCCAGTTGATAGTTCATATTCATTTTGATAGGAATTAACTAGCTGTTCTACAAGTTCATAGAATTCGTTCTTATCAAGACTAAATTTTTGACTCAACTCATTTCTTACGTTTCCTAGCTCGGTCCAGCCGATTGAACTAGTTGACCTGGACAAGATAGTATCAAATTCTATTTTGAAATTGTCAAGATTTACGAGTGCTTTTGGTAATTCGGAATTTTCACTCTTTAGAACTTCAATTAGACCATTTAATGCATCTTTTACGCTATTAGATTGGGTTTCAAGCTTTCTCTCAATGATCTTGATTCGTTCCAGTAAAATTCTGAACTTTGGATCAACGCTATTTAGATGCTTTACATAGACTTCTGCAGTCCAGCAATGATACGCCGCTCCTTTTTTATCAACACATACCTTTCCATCATTGACAAGATTCTCGAGAGTTTGCTCTAGATCAAATGAGGTAAATTCCTTTTTTAAATCGGATTTTTTTATTCCAGTAGAACCGGTGGAGAGTATTTTTTCTAAAACTAATTCTTCTGACGACATGAAAAACCATCATATTTTTTTTATTTAAGTTATGGTGTAATACAACTGATTACCCATTATCAAGAAATTTACATCAAAGATAATCTTAATAGTTCACTTTTCAAATGTTGACAATGGGATGAAGATTACTCTTTGCTGATTACTTAGATGATGAAAGCACTAGGGTAACTGACCATAACTTTTCCATTGATTTGTTTTAGTTGACTGAAGGAGGCATCATAGCCATTAATACGATCTATAAATGACTTAGTGAGATGGAACTAAAAATAAATAGCTTGTCAGACAATCTACATTATTCTACAATATGCCCAAGAGATTTTTCACCACATGGGAAGATTTCAAAAACAATTTGCATAGATATGACGCATCATTAATTAATTATAACGGGTATCCAATTCCGTGCGTTCATATCGATTCTCAAAGATACAATGAAATAATTAAAAAAGTTGCTGGGAAAAAACTGGCTGTTGATGTTCTGTTGGATCTATTTCATGATACAAAACATGTATTCGTGGACATAATGATGACTTACCTTGATTATGACTTTGACGAAAACTACCTTTTATATGCCAATGAAATGCCGCAATTTTTCGAAGCTCTTGCAGATACAGGATTGATTGCAATTGCGCCATCCTCTACTGAAACTGTTTCTGAGGGAAACTTACTTGTCATTCAACTTCCAAAAAAAGATAGTGCCATGAATGCCTACGATCAAATTATTGGCATCATAAAGGGAGGAAAGAACAATGTTGAAAAATAGAAACAAATGCGACGGCCGGGATTTGAACCCGGGTTACCAGATTGGCAATCTGATGTCCTAGA
>DAIRDV010000076.1:0-5500 GCA_036795955.1 Nitrososphaeraceae archaeon
GTAAGACAATAGAGACGCAGCTATGAAATCTTTTATTCAAAAATAGATCGTTCATTATGAATGAGTTTAATAACGTAGAGATCATCTCAATTCCTATTAATGATGATATTCAGGAAGGGAATGATATAGTTAATCTAATATTGGAATCTCTTAAGGAAAAACAAGAGTCTTTAAAAGAGAATGATGTAATAGTAATAACACATAAGATAATATCAAAATCAGAAGGAAGAACAATAGATTTAACAAAGATAATTCCTTCTGAAGAAGCAAAAAAAATCTCTTTTCGCACAGGAAAGGATCCCCGGCTCGTAGAACTCATCATTTCACAGTCCAATGAAATTATCAAAATAGAACGAGAAATCATTATTACTGAAACAAAACACGGATTCGTATGCGCTAATTCCGGAATTGATACCAGCAATGTTGGAAAATCCAACCATGTAGTACTGCTACCTCTTGACCCTGATAAATCAGCTAGAGGGATCAGAAATTACTTAAAGTCAAGAACCAAGACAAATGTAGCTGTAATTATTTCTGATACTTTTGGCAGGCCATTTAGGAACGGCCAGGTTAATGTGGCTATTGGCGTATCAGGCATTGATCCGATCAAGAGTTACATTGGAGAATCTGATATGTACGGCAATACACTCAGGGTTACAGAGATAGCAATTGCCGATGAAATAGCATCAGCTGCGGAACTTGTCATGGGAAAATCTTTGCGTGTACCTGTAGCAATAGTACGAGGTTTCGATTTTTCATCCCATGATACTTCCATCTCTAAAGTTACAAGGGACAAAAATGAAGATCTATTTAGATGATTTCAGATCTTATCTTTTGAAATCAAACCATTACGATCCATTTTAGTCAAGTTTACAATATGAAATTTGAATAACTTATAAACATTTAATATCAACAGCACCTTGATTAATAGTGTTAAGAATGAATATGACGGCCGACGATGGTAATGAGAAATCTTTTGACAAAGTTATTGATGTTAGAGGGTTATATTGTCCAGAACCTGTTTTTAGAACGAAAATAGAAATTGAAAAATTAGGAATTGGAAGCAAGCTCAAAATCATAGCTGATGATCCTGAATCTGAAGAAGATATAACAAGATGGGCAGAAAAAACCGGTCATAATTTGTTATCTGTACAAAAGAAAGATAATGACCTTGAGTTTGTAATAAAGAAGACAAAGTGAACCAGATGACCTCCATAATAGGACCAGAAATATTACAACGTATAGGGAATACCCCGCTGAGGGAGCTTACATCATATTCTACTGAAAATATTAAATTTTACGCCAAGTTAGAATGGTATAATCCGTTTGGTTCCGTTAAAGACAGGGCCGCCTATTGGATGGTAAAGGATGCAGAAAAGAAAGGCTCCCTTGTGAAAGACAAGAGTATCATTATTGAACCTACTTCTGGAAATACTGGAATTGCCTTAGCTGGTATAGCAGCTTCAATGGGTTATAAGGTTGAAATCGTTATTCCAGAGAAGGTTAGTGCAGAAACTAAAAAAATCCTTAGAAACTTGGGCGCAACACTTCATGAAACTTCAGACGATCTATGTCCGCGTGTGGGAGCTGGGACAGATCAAAGCATTGCTCTCGCTACCGCTATTGCAAAACCCCGGTCCGATATCTATTATATGCCAAATCAATATGAAAATGAATCCAATTTTCTTGCCCATTATGAGAGTACTGGTCCTGAAATTTGGGAACAAACGAATGGACAGGTAACTCATTTCTTCACCGGCTGTGGGACAGGTGGTACGATTACAGGAACAGGAACCTTTCTCAAGGAGAAGAATGAAAATCTTAAGGTAATTGCTATTCAAGCCCAACAGAATCATTTACTGCAGGGATTGAGAAACTTTGAGGAGTCATCGATGCCCAACCTATTCAAACGCAGAGAAGATATAGTTGATGACTGGATGACTGCAACAAATCAGGATTCGTTTAATTCAGTAAAGGAATTACTTGAAAAGGAGAGATTGTTCGTGGGCCCATCTTCCGGATCTGTAATGTCATGCATGCTAGAATATTCCAAGAAAATAGATAAAGGCGTAATAGTAGGTATTTTCGCAGATGATGGTAGGAAATTCAAGAGTCTGTACAAGGAACAAAATGTTGTTACAGAAAATGATTATGTTACTGCATTAGGGAAATTGCCTGAATCGTATATTAAATACTAATTCATTTGTGAGATTTATTTTCACTCAACCATTTTTCAACATCAAGCGCCGCCATACATCCAAATCCAGCAGCCGTAACTGCTTGTCTATAACGATAATCGTGGACGTCGCCAGCCGCGAAAACTCCTTCTACGCTAGTCCTTGTATTTTCCTTAAGCACGACATAACCTTTGTCATCTAACTCTAACTGATCCTTGAATATTGAGGTATTAGGTTCATGACCAATTGCTACGAATAATCCTCCCACTGATAGATTTTGGGTCTTACCAGTTGTCAAGTTCTTTACCTCAATGCTTTCTATTTTCTTGTTTCCTGTGATTCTAGTTACAACATTATTCCACACGAATTGAATTTTTGAGTTTTCAAACGCCTTTTCCTGTAGAATCTTGCTTGCTCGAAGGAAATCTCTTCTATGTATGATCTTAACCGATTTACCAAATTTAGTAAGGAAAGTTGCCTCTTCAATTGCAGTATCGCCGCCTCCTATAACCGCAATCTCTTCCCCTTTAAAAAATGGCCCGTCGCATGTAGCACAATAAGAAACGCCCCTTCCACCAAATTCCTGTTCTCCATCAATACCCAGCTTCCTTGGTGAGGCTCCAGTACAAAGCAATACTGCTCTGCCTTCGTAAGTTTCAGAATGAGTTGAAATTATGAATGGGCGTTTTTTGAAATCGACTTTTAGCACTTCATCATCGATTATTGTAGTTGCAAATCGTTCAGCTTGCTGTCTCATGTTCATCATGAGCTCTGGTCCAAAAATGCCATTAGGAAAACCTGGATAGTTTTCAACTTCACTGGTTGTCATTAATTGACCACCCGGCAAAGATCCGGAAATTATTAGTGTTTTGAGTTTTGCGCGTGAAGTGTAAACTCCTGCAGTAAATCCTGCTGGGCCAGAACCAATAATTATAACATCATAAAAATTCTTTGCATATGTAGGCTCCTCGGAGCCATGGTTTGCATTTTTTGACATGTATGATTAACTGGAGGAAAGAAGATTATACCATTTAATAATTTGTTCGGAAATAAAACAGGCACCACAATGCACATCCTATTCAATCAAAACTAAATTTATTACCAAGCTAATCTATACCGGCTTTTTCCAATAGTTCCGTATGTTCTTCACACAGTACAGGATGTGATATCTGTGAATAAATTAACTCTTCCTGCCAATGAGAATTGAACAATCTACAAGGATAATTTGAGCAAAAGGGGATACCATTAGTAAGAAAAAAAAAATAGCTTGAATAGCGTAGCCCGTCGCTATTTGTGACATCCTGGAGTCATCATACCGTACATATCTATTGGCAAATTCTTTGTCAATTTCTTTACTATTTTCAGAGAGCAAACCTTTCATCATCTGTTTGAAATAATATGCCTTTGGTTTAGCGGGACCTTCCACAATACTAGGTATTGATATTATGGTGGGAGAGCCACAAATAATTGGCCTTGCATGAAACCTTCTATCGACTTCGTCAAATGTGCATATCAGTTTATCTTCAAAGATAATATGTATATGCTCAAGATGAATCTCATTTTTATCAATAATGTTGGTATAAATTCTTTGAAGGTAAAAACCATCAATGATTATTCCGGTAGTATCGACTATACTTGATATTTTTTCGAAGTCAAAATGCTGGAAAGAGTCTTTCAGGAATTGAGGAAGTAATTTTTCTCCATTATCATCTGCAATCATGTTCTTGCTGAAATAATCTATAGATGATTTTAGGTCAATTTTGATGAGTGGAAAAATTATTTGTAAACGGTTTGAAATTTCAGTTGCTAGTGAATTTGAGAAATAAGAAGAGTAGAGGTGTACATATGATATCTTCATATGTATATCACTTTTAGAAAGTTAGTTGACTTTTATATTTGGATTTGGTATTTTCTTCAGTTTGCTTATTGCTACTTGTGCAGCCTTCCTACCTGATAATAACATTGAACCAAATGTAGGACCCATTCGAGGCAACCCATGAGTTTCGGTTGCTGACATTCCAGCTGCAATTAGCCCAGGGTAAACTTCGCCAGTGTATTCAACTACTGCATCTTCTCCTGTTACAGACATCGGTTCCATTCCTTTCCACTTTACATATCCTCTATCCATTAATCTCTTTACAGCAACTGAATCGTGTCCTGAAGCATCTATTACTATTTTTGATTCGAGGGCAACCGGATCTACACACGTAATATTTCTTGGAAGCGCAGAAACAGGCATCCAATTTACGACTACTCCACCGACTCTTTCATTTTTGAAGACTAGGTCATCGAACTTTGTTAGTTGCAGGAATCTGAGTCCAGAATCACAAGCAGCGGCTATTAATTTTGAACATGCATGAGGTCCCCAAGTAGCAAACAATGAATCCGAAATTTTTCTATACGGCACTCCGAGTTCGTCCCAAATCTTATTAGCTGGATATCTAACCGTTACAGGATTCATCATGTAACCGCCTACCCAGTATCCTCCACCGATATAGTTATTCTGTTCAATGATAAGGGTATGAACTCCATTCTTACATAATTCTCTTCCAGCCATAAGACCTGCTGGACCCGCTCCAATGATAATTACATCACAATCGCTATACTCAATCAACGTCTCATTGAACATTTGTGCTATTGTCCTGGTAATTTCCTTTTCACTTGCCTCGCCGAAAATTTTCTCCATAACTAAATTAACGCTCTATCTTGTATTAATATTATATGTATCGGCCTACTTTAGTTTGTAACATTGAAATTTTAATTAAAAGCCTTTAGTGATATTTTTATGCCTGACCATACTGCCAGAAGACTTTTGTGGTATTTATTTGCGGGCTCAAAGGGAGGTGAAAATAGAGTCAAAATCATTAACCTCTTACAGGAAACTCCGCTTAACATAAACCGCATGGCAGAAGTTTTAAATCTCGATTACAAGGCAGTTCAGCATCATGTAGACGTGTTGGAAAAAAATAATTTGGTATCTCATATGGGTGAAAAATATGGAGTAATGTATTTTGTCTCTAACTATCTGGAATCTAATATGGATACGTACAAGGAAATCGTAAACAAAATGAGCGAATCAAAAAGCTATAGAATTTGAATTTAATAATAATAACTAGTTTTAAAATCGAAATAAATTATGTATATTATTTTCATATAGTCCTGGATAAGGGACCGTTTCTAACTTTTTCAATTATATTTTCAAGCAAATTAGTTAATTCCGCCTTGTGGGAATCGAGATACTCCTGTCCCTTGTCATTCAATCGTACCTGAAACACTCTCAAATCTCGATGCTGATCGAAGAACTGTTCTATCATGGTATTTCC
>DAIRDV010000077.1:0-5468 GCA_036795955.1 Nitrososphaeraceae archaeon
AAAGATATTTGAGATGTAATATTGATTCACGTTTTGACTAATAAAACGCAAGGAATTGCATCTGTCAATATCAGTATCCCTTTCACATTAAGCCTTCAACTGGAGCAAAGCCATGATAATACGGAATCTGTCCTAATTCATCTTTAGGCGGAATCTCTACAATAGATATTAGGTGACCTTCAGGGTCCTCTATTATGGCATGTTTCCCAAAAGATTCTTGAGTAATCTGCTTATGAAATTTAACATGCTTATCTTCAAGTTTTTTACAGACAGACTCTATGTTACTCACACTAAAACCTAGCAACATATTTGAAAATCCTTTTTGTTTGATACGTGCAGGATGCAACGCCAATACGGCACTTTGACTTTCATTTTGAAATTCAACCCAATCAGGTGATTGGTTTTTTATTTTCAATTCAAGGATATCCCTATAGAAAGCTATGCACTTTTGTAAATCTTCGACTAAAAGTATTGCGGCACCAAGTCGCTTGAACATCTAATACTACTTGCTAGCCCTATATCTTAAATTTTATTCTATTTAGAATAGTATCTTTCTCAATTAGATTAAAGGTTTCTTGATTAACATGATAGCATGTGCAAATCTCGACTAGATTTATCATTAAATTGTGACCATGTAACCAATTCCCATTTCCCCAAATATGCGTACTCGTGTAATAAAATATTAGTTCTCCTAGAACAGAATATTAAATAGGTAAAAATACAAATCAGTTGAATAACAAAACAATATTTCATGTCGGTAATTATGATTATAACTGGCATTTGCAAGGTCACTATTTAAGAAACGGTATTATGTCATGTTGTTATGTATAGAGTATGTCTGGCCATCGCCAGCACTTTGTCAATGTAGTGGGTCAATATGAAGATATAATATGCGATTATCGTACCTGTCGCCATAAGCTTTCAGAACATGGTTCAGGTCGTAAATGTAGATGCGGTCATCCTAGTAATAAGGCAATTGGAATAAATTTTTAATACACCATTAGCAATGTATCATAAAAAAGACTAAAAATTACTTATTTGAGCTTATTCATTACAGAATCAACTTTCTGATCCAGATTCTGTTGTTTGTCCAATCTTTCATCAATATGTACAATAGAGATTATCCTCTGGATTCCAGAAGACTTGACAGCTTCATGTGCAATATTTATTGCGTTGAGGATGTCTACCATATTATTCGATTGAATTTGAGTGCCAAGTGGAGTGAGGGTTGCTTTAAGATCCTTGATTCCGCTAATAGCATCAAAAGCTAATGCTATTTCCTTACTCATACTAGTACCAGAGCGTATTCCAACAGGTAGCACACTTATTTCTGCAGTAATCATCCTTATAGATTATTCTCGCAGGGAAAATATTTAAGTCCTCCTAATTTTTCAAATACCATTCGATAGAAAAGATAAAACCATTATCGATTTAACACGGTACTTTGAAAAATTATGGATTACAATTATTCTCTTTTTCCAATCTATGCGATTGCGATTTAAAGCTTAATCGTGTAGCAAATTAGAATCATTATTGTGTTTTATTTAGAAGTAAATTATTTGTTAAGGAATTTGATAATGGTGAAGTTTTATTCAAATCCGTAAATAGAACAATAGTGCTGATTGATTGGAGCGTACTGTTAGGTAAGCTGGTAACAAATTGCTGGAAACCAGTTTTATCAACTTTGAATCCATTTGGTATTGAGGTAGTCTTAAGTAAAGTCCCATTCGATGTGTATATTTTCATCGTCGCGCTAATTTGCTTACCTACCGTAGCAGCATCAGAAACTGAATATGTAGTAGTTAACTTTATTTGCTGGACGTTCTTGCCTGGCGGTAAAAAAAATTGACCATCACTTAACCTCAGTACTATTTCTTTACCATGAAATGCAAATAGTGGTTGGTTTACAATTGAAAGAAAAAAAATGCTAACCACAACAAGCAGGACCATGTTTCTGTTATTACTTATTTTCTTATTCCAACCCATTCAAATTTCTCACCTTTTTAGTCATTGAATATCATTTGAACTTTTAGTTCAAACTCGACATATTAACGGTAGAATATAAAAATTGATGTTAATTAACTGATAGTTTATGATTATTAAGCTAATAATTTGTTCATCTTAGTTTCAATACAGGAAGTACCAAGAATATCATAGTCACTCCTCCCATCAACCAAGCTATCTCGTAGCCCACCCGGTTCGCAACTATTGAAAATAGTACGGGAACCCAAAAAACCCCAAATAATGAGAGCCCATTCACATAACTTACAGCAAGAGTCTGATACTGAGATTGAGATTTGTTGATTTCTTTGGCCTTTGCGTATACGATTACAAAGCCTGCGGATAAGAACAACCCCGCTATCACTATTGAAATCACGATTATGTATAGTGAGCTTGTCGCAAAACCAATTATGCTGACTGCGCATATGATACCTGATATAAAGAGCAGATTCCTAGCATTACCGATTTTGTCATAAATTCTCCCAAATAGAGGTGAGGAGGCTAGAGCAACTACCAAACTCAGACTACTTAGTAGGCCTGCATTAATTGGGGGGATATTCAAATGATTAACAAAGTAAAAAACACTAAATGTCAAAATCATGCTTGATCCTGCCTGAAACCCAAGTAATGTAAATCCGAGAATTATCAATGATCTGTTAAATATGGTTTTTAATATATCCGAAACCTTAAGTCTAAAATCCTCCGGTACTTTTACTTCTTCCTTTATCAGCGTTCTTCTTAAAATAATTGCCGAAGCTATTCCTAACCCGCCGCTCAGAATTAATGAGGTTCTCCAGCCGAGCGCCTCAGCCAAAACAACCCACCCGAACAATCCTACAATCCCACCTAGAGCATGTGCCGAGTTCAAGAGTCCAATCCCCAATCCTTCCGACTCTTTCCCCAAATATTTTGAAATCAGCATTACGCTGGGTCCAAAGAAACATGCCATTCCTATCCCAATCAAGAATCGCAAGATAGAAATCTGCATTGTGCCACTTACAAGTCCTGTAACTAACGCTGCAGTTGAGGCGATCATTATTCCATAAATGGCAATGTTTCTCAATCCATACTTTGCAGCTATAATTCCCGCAGGTACTTGGAACAGGCCAACGCCGATAAGAAAACTAGCGCTAATTATTCCTAGCATGGCAATATCCTCTTTAAAATCCAGAGCTATGAGGTAAAATATTGAAGCAATATTAAACCAGTTAACTGTGTATATTATCCTAGCGAGCAATAAGGAAAATGTCGCTACTTTAAATCCACACAATATAATTCAATCCTTATATAAGAACTTGATAGTAAAATGATAATTCGTTCTGTGATCTAGAAACTCTACTTTTGGGCCAGTACAGTGTAATATTCCTTAATATCTTCAAATGCTTTTATCTTATCCTTTATTTGAATAGCTTCCAAGTTGAATTTTTCTTGAATTTTTTCCTTTGTATATTGTGAAGTAACTATTTGATCCAATTCTGCTATTCCTTCCAACCTACTTGCCAAGTTCACATGTGTTCCAATTACTGTAAACTGATCCCTTTCTTGGCTTCCCATGAGCCCAACTAACACAGAGCCAGTGTTAATGCCGCATTTTATTTCTATCCTTATATCCAAATTAGTAACTGTTTTCCATATATCCAGCCAATTTCGCTTAAAAATCTGGAATGCCTGTTTCAACTTTAGGGCAGCAAGAATGGCATTAGAAGCTCCGATTGAGCCATCGTCATCTTGTTCTTTGAATCCGAAATATGCAAGTATGCCATCTCCAATGAATTTATCAATAATTCCTCCATATTCGTGTATTACAGGCACTGCCACACCCAAGTATTCATTGAGAAAAACAGCGATCAACTCTGGATGATCCCTGAAAATCTCTGTTAACTTTGAAAAGTTAGTAATGTCCCAAAAAACAATGGTCATAACTCTATTCTGAATCAATGTTGCATAGGGATCGCTCAGATATTCGATAATTGCAGGATCTAGCTGTCTCTGAAGGCGAGTTAATATTTTTTGATTTGCATTATCAGATATGAACAAATTGACGTCGTCTAAGAATTTTGATTTGTCCTCTTCTGTCATCTGATCCTCAGGAATGGGAAATATTGCTATAGCTCCTCTTTCAGAGGGATGTAACGAACAATAATATGGTATGCTCTGCTGATTACTATCAATCTTGACAGTTGTTGATTCACCTGGCAACATGCTGCCAGTTTGAAAAAAGGGACTTTGCAACGTGGAGTTTGCATCACCTGAAGTCAAGTTATGTACTTTTGTATCGCGATTAATCCAAGTTATGGAATCGCCCTTGACTATCTTGATAATCCTTGGTTCAAAATACATTATTTCGGAAGTATTCTCTTTGAATCTAGGAATAACCACGAATTGTTTCAATCAATTCTAAATAATTATGAGGGAATATAACCTTACGTACTTCATACCTTGTTTTAGCTTCACAGTTTCACTTGATGTTGAAAAGATATTTTCTGAAAATAGTTAACCAAGAAAGACATTAATTATGGTTCTAGAGCTTAACAAATAATGGAAGGCGTTCAAAAGTTAAAGTGTAGTTCCTGTGGGATTACCTTTATGTCTGAAAATAATAGTCCACTTTGTCCTACATGTTCTGAGAATTCTAGTTCTCATCATCACGGAGAAGAACATGGATGTGGCTGTGGTGGTCACTGACTACTTTTTTTAAAATGAATAATATATTTAGTTCTTTTTGAAGTATCAAGTCTTTTTCATTCTAATTCTGATTTCGCTGATTCTAATGCTTGGTCATATTCTATTAATTGTACGACTATATTATACATGAAGTTAGAATGCCTTTTTTACATAAATGGATATTATAAAAAATATCAAATGACAAAATGCTGCGATCCTAGTATTTGTCTAGACTAAACTTTCTTAAACTACGATAATTTCTAACTCATCATAAGAATCTTTTACCGAAAGTTCAACTAATGTATCCTCATAGATTAATAGCCAATCTCTTAAACCAATAACAGGAAGCTTTCTAACGAATATTTTTCCGGTTTGGATCAAACTTGCCCTTATATATGCAAATTGTAAAGAATTTTGATTTTCAGAATTCTTAATCTTAAAGAGGCTTTCCTGAAGCTCAATCCCTGGTTGACCTCCTTGTATGTTTAGTGTGACAGTTTCAGAAAATCTGTTTTGTATTTTTGCTGTAACATAACTTTGTCCAATTTCAAATTGATGTATATTCAGCAATACTTGAGACTTCACAAGTGGCCCTTTTGGTATTTCACTATACAACGCTTCAGATTTTCTGTCATAGAACAAATCTAGTCAGCAGTTAGATTCATACAAGCCGCCTATATACAAATTACCGCATTCTAATGGCCAATTTTGTATCTATCTAAGAGCTTGCAAGTACTCAATCAATTAATCTCACGTCCTCTTGGACACAAATTCTATAGTTTTACAATTTGATCTTTATAAGA
>DAIRDV010000078.1:0-5466 GCA_036795955.1 Nitrososphaeraceae archaeon
CTAGTGGTCCTTATTTCGTTTCCAACTTTCAATCGGATAACAAGATAAACATTTTTACTTTTGACGGGATTTTAGCCTCTTCTAGCCCTATAAATTTTATTTCAATAGCCTTGATAGCAACCTCTGTAAGACTACGTTTGAATGTATCCCAAATAGACGTGATGACAAAAAGAGACCTTGTTATCGACAAGTTGCAAGAAATTGTCAGATGGTCCTCTAGATCATATCTAGAAGATTCGTTGCAAAGTGAAAAAAATAGCGAATATTCCCTACTAAGCAAGGACCTGTTACATGCCTTATCAAAAAATAAATTAATGCAAAATCCAATTCTCGTGTCAAGTTTAACAATGAGTGGTATGGTTAATCTAACTGCAGCACTCTCAAGAGTACTTAATCTAGGTGAAGAAAAGGCAGATTAGTTGCATATGAAAGAATCATTTGATTTTTGTAAAGCAACAGCCCCTTCCTCAACGGCCAACTTAGGTCCAGGCTTTGATGTATTCGGTCTGGGAATAGATCTTTTTTATGATACCGTTTCTATCCACAAGCTATCAACAACGAATGGAAAAATTAGAATCACCTTAGATAATAATGCTAACGTTCCGTCCACAGTTGAAGAAAATACCGCAACCCTCGCGATTATGAAAATCGCCCAAAAAAAGAAAATTAAAAACGATCTTGACATTAGGATCACCAAGGGAGTTCCGATTGGACTTGGATTGGGTAGCAGTGCTGCATCCAGTGCAGCGGCCGTTACGGCATTCAACGAATTATTTCAATGCAAATTAACCCAAAATGATTTACTAGATTTCGCTGCAGAAGGTGAAGTAGGAAGTGCGGGTGTAAAGCATTACGATAATGTTGTCGCTTCTCTATTTGGAGGATTTGTGGTTGTAAGAACATTCCCCTCCCTTGATTTTATCAGAATAGACACTCCTAAAGATCTGGTCATGGTAGTTTGCGTTCCCAACTTGATAACTCCAATTAAGAAAACAGCGCATGCGAGAAGCGTGATACCAAAAAAAATACCAATGGAAGATCATACAAGAAATTTATCAAATGCATGTATGATAGTAAGTGGTTTTTTTAGTCAAAATACGAGACTTTTATCGAAAGGGATGAATGATTTAATTGTAGAACCTGCCAGGAAGAGTCTTATTCCAGGATATGAAGAAGTAAAATCAAATGCAATTAGTTCTGGCGCCCTAGCAGTAACCATAAGCGGCGCTGGACCTTCGATGATTTCATTCACAGATAATACTAAAAACGCACGCAAAATCGGACAGTCAATGGAACAGGGTTTTGCCAGTTCTAAAATTCAAAGTAGAGCCCATGTTTGTCGTCCAAGTGGTCCCGCCAGAGTAATTTCTAAATCTTGATTCAAAATAAATTGAGAAGAGAGTATTTTTCACTTCTTGCTTTTGTTTAGAAATTCTGACATCATCTTTTGTCTATCTTCATGTGCAAAACATAAAGACCAGCCGTAAATCTCTAAACGAAGGCCTGTCTCCAAATCTGCGTCCATACCTCTATTAATCAACATTTTACTGACTTTCACAGCGTTAAAACTGTTCTTCGCAATTTGTTTGGCCAAGTTAACGCATTCAGTTAAAAGCTTTGTATTGAGAAGTCTTGCAATCTGAATATTCCGCTCCTTTTCCTTCACCTTGTCATCTTTTGGTGCCTCTGGAGGTAGATCATCTTCTGCATTCATACTAATCACGGCATTAACCAGACCTAGTTGAAGGGCTTCATCAGCGGATACCATTCTCCCCGTAAAAACTAATTCCTTTGCTTTTGCAGGTCCAACCAACCGCATTAACCTTTGCGTTCCTCCCCAACCCGGAGGGATCCCAATAGTTACTTCAGGCTGACCGAGTTTAGCATTACTTGATGCAATCCGAATATCGCAAACCATCGCTAATTCACAACCGCCGCCCAATGCATACCCGTTTACTGCTGCAATCACTGGTTTATTCAAGCGTTCAATTTTGTTCAGTACCGATTGTGCTGAGGAGGCATACTTTTCTGCCGAAATAGGATCAATGTTTACCATGTATGAGATATCTGCACCAGCACAGAAGGATTTTTCCCCTGCCCCTATTATGACTATGACTTTGATACTTTCATCTGCGCCTACAATATCAATTGTTTTAGATAGCTCGGAAATTACATCGATATTCATTGCATTTAGTGCTTCAGGTCTGTTTATTCTGAGCAGAGCAATTTCTCCTTGAGGTTCAAGTTGAATATATTTCATATTAGACATTGTGAAAATTGGAAACTGCATTCAATTAAATCTTATTCTGTTTTCACTCCAGTATTATAGAATGTTAATAAATTAACTTGCAGAATTTGATGGCATACTTATAATGATATTAAAAATAAAAGGTGGTTAGAATAAAAATTTAGGCGCCGGCCATTCCGTTTCTTAATTCAACGGCTTTGTGGTCGTCGTTTTCCATAGACTCGGCAGCAGCCTTGTGCATTTCTGACATTGCACATCCCATTTGGGCTTCGGGTTTGCCTCTTCTCATAATACCTCGATACAAACCTGCTTCAAGAGTTTGTCCATGAGCTTTTTCCCATTCTTCCACTGGAATGCTGTATTTCTTTTGTATTCTATCTCTGTACCATTCTGGAATTACGTTAAACGCACAGAATGGAATAATTCGCAAGTCAGGAGTCAAATAATGAATATCACATCTCTGCAGTCTCTCAAGATCTTCATTATATTTGTCCTGGAAGTGCATCATTCCCAAAAAGAGCGAACGAACATGCCATGAACCTACTGAGTCAAAATTACGCTTCAGCAATATACTCGAGAACATTTTTGCAAGATTCAATCCATGAGGTTGTTTGTCTCTGTCTACGAATTGATTTAATTTCCTGATTACTTGTAACATTGACCAGTATCTGTTTGCGCCTGATTTTATTTCGTCAGCCTTTTCTTCAAAGTATTCTAAGACTCCTTTGAGGTCAACAAATGATGTGAGTGGAATTAACTTCTTGGTTTGAGTATCCTCAAATACATACGTTCCAGCTCCACAAGCAAAGTGAATTGAAAGTTCGTATTTTGGCTTTTTACTAAATGCCTCAATAACATTTGTCAATGGCATACAGGATGGAACAGGGAACCAATCGTCTACGGATACTTCACCATTTGTTTGTTCTTGGATTCTTTCTATACAATCTGGAATGGTAATTCTATATTTTTCCCGCTCTTTTTTGCCCATTCTCCCCGTTAATGAGACTGGTTGGAAGTTTACAGCGTGTACTACATCAAGATGTTTTTGCGCATATCGAATAATTGGGCCAAGCTCGTGATCATTAATTGATTTTATTACAGTGGGTACAAACACAACAGTGGTACCTGTTTTTCTTGCAGATTCTAGAGCATAAGGAACTTCCCAGTGATTCTTTGGATTAGTTCTTGGAGTTACTCCATCAAATGACAAATATAGATTGCTTACACCTGCATTTCTCACTTGACGCATTGTTTCTGGTGAAAGGGCCAATTTTATACCATTTGTATTCATTTGCACGTGGTCTACGCCCTCCTCTTTCATGATTCTAATGATGTCAGTGATATCGTCCCTAAGCATTGGTTCACCGCCAGTGATTTGGATTGAATTTCCAGCAATTGGCTTTTCTGCCTTTAAGGTTTTCATCATGGCTCGAACTTGCTGATGTGTAGGTTCATACAAATATGCACCTTCTAGGCCCTTTTTGACATAAAAGAAACAATACCAGCATGTAAGATCACACCTGTTTGTAACTATCATATTAGCAAGACCAGAGTGTGACAAATGGTTTGTGCATAATCCACAATTAGTCGGGCATGCACATTTGTCTACCATTACATTCGGTGCGTGTGCACCTTTTCCATCCATCCAATATGTGCTAAATTTATTATACATCTTGTAGGAACCAAAGTATAGTTCCTCACATTCTCCATGTGTCGGACAAGTTTTTGTCATGAAGACTTTACCTTCTCTTTCAAAAACTTCCGCATCAAGAATCATATTGCAATCTGGGCAAATGCTCTGAGTAAATCGTATAGTTCTCTTGTCTGTATTAACTTTATTTACGGTACGGTTAGATATTTGTATTAATTCCACTTAATTTCACCTAGGTTTCATGTCGACTTTGTATTTTTCCTATATAAGTATAATGTAACTAATAATAGGGTGAGAAGTTTACTTATATAACTGCGACAAATTGCACTTGAAATATATAGCATGTTTCTGTAACCCACTTCAACTAATATTATGAGTTTATCTGATAAGACCAAGAAAGCGATGGAAGAGATAGGTTTAGGGAGTTATGAAATTAAGGTCTACATTTCATTACTTGAGAATGGGTCAATGCCAGCTTCGGAGCTTAGCAAAAAATCGAGTGTGCCGTACTCGAAAATATACGAAGTTTTAAATTCATTAGAAGAAAGGGGCTGGATTGAATCTAATAGCTCAAGACCGCAAAAATTCTTTCCAAATTCACCTCAAACAGCAACAGAAGCAACTAGGACATTGATTGAGAAAAAGATGGATTCTAACAATGAAATGATAATTCGAGAACTGATGCCAATATATGAAAAAACCGGGATTAAAGAGAGGCCCGAAATATGGGTAGTAATGGGTCTTTTCAACATTGCAAATAAGGTACAAGAAATAATTCAAAATTGTAAGAAAGAATTACTTATTGCACTGCCACAGGGGGCAGAAAATATT
The DNA here is from genome assembly GCA_036795955.1 of Nitrososphaeraceae archaeon. GTDB lineage: Archaea > Thermoproteota > Nitrososphaeria > Nitrososphaerales > Nitrososphaeraceae > TA-21. Next base: position 4,731 of record DAIRDV010000078.1, read on the forward strand.
GTTGGCCTCATTCAGGCCACGTTAAGAACGTTATCTGAAAAAGGAGTAAAAATAGCTGTACTTGTTTCTGAAAATACAAGTAAAGAAACTATCCTCACAATTTCAAGAGTTGCTGAGGTCAGAGTAAAGAACAACATGTTTGGCGGAGGTGTGATAGGAGACATTAATCAAGTTATGATTCTTCTCGGAAATGGAAGAAATGAAAGAGGTGCTGTGGAACCGATAGCAATTTGGGCAAATCATATAGGACTTACGGGATTTGCGAAAGAATATTTTAGCTATTTATGGTCAGATGCAAGCTCAAAGTAAAAATCAAATCTTAATTAGGAGGTTTATGTGCACAGTTACAATCTAATTTTTAGGTGTCGAAAAAGGTAATACCAATGGACAAACAATGACGGAATAGCCCTACTGATGTCAATATGAAGTAGATCTTGAGTTAGGAGTTTGTCCTCCTTGTTTTTTAGACAAAGCTTGTACCTGAAATGATATTTACTTACCATGAATTTTTTGAATTAACAAGTTCCATCTTCTGAAATTCTTGTCAGAAACTTGATAAATAGCAATTAATCCTATCAACACATTGGTACTAATAGAGGCCGCGTGTTCACTAGAGAGTTTTAGAAGGTTTATCATCATAAGTACATGTAGATCCTTTATTACCGAAAGTTATATGCATGACTTTGAAATATTTCCTGAGCGTGAGGAGGGTCCTGGAGCAATTTATATTGAGGCG
>DAIRDV010000079.1:0-5424 GCA_036795955.1 Nitrososphaeraceae archaeon
ACGGAACTTGAGGACATGAAAGAGGAATATCGAGATTAAAAATACTATCATGCTTGTACTGCACATTGTCAAGATCGCCGTTTAATGCTGCAGAAACCATCGCACGGGTATATTTCAAATCCATCCTTCTTCCAATTCCATAAGGGCCCCCAGTCCAACCTGTATTTATGAGAAATACGCTAGTATTGTGCTGTGAAATCTTTGATGCCAGCATCTTGGCATATTCAACTGGAGGTAGTGGCATAAATGGTGCTCCAAAACATTGAGAAAATGTTTCTTTTGGTTCTGTAATTCCTCTCTCGGTACCCGCTAACTTGCTCGTGTAACCAGAAATAAAATGATACATTGCACCTTCTTTGGTTAGTCTGGCCACCGGTGGCATAACACCAAACGCATCTGCAGTAAGAAAGATCATGACCTTGGGATGTGTTGCTACTGAAGGAATTACTGCTCCAGGAATAAAATCTAATGGATATACAACTCGTGTGTTCTCTGTTAGGTAACTATCTTCAAAATTCGGCTCACGCTTCACCTCATCAACAATTACGTTCTCCATTACAGAACCAAATTTTATTGCATTCCAAATCTGTGGTTCGTGTTCCTTATTAAGATTTATACATTTTGCGTAGCACCCGCCCTCAAAATTAAAAATTCCCCTATCGGACCATCCATGCTCATCATCCCCTATCAGGTACCTTTCTGGATCTGCCGACAGTGTAGTTTTTCCTGTACCGGACAGCCCAAAGAATAGCGCTGTTTCGCCGTTCTTTCCCATATTGGCAGAACAATGCATTGGAAATATTCCTTTACGAGGAAGTAAAAAATTCATAACAGAAAACATTGCCTTTTTTATTTCGCCCGCATAAGAAGTATATCCTATCAACACAATCTTCTTCGAGAAATTAATGATTATGAACGTGCCACTTTTGGTTCCATCTATTTCTGGAAGTGAAGCAAAATCATTAACAAAGAAGAGAGTGAATTCAGGTTTATGGTTGTCTAGCTCTTCTGGTTTCGGACGTATAAATATCTGTGATGCAAAAATATTATGCCAAGCATTATCGGTAAAAACTCTTATCGATAACCGGCTCTCAGGATCTGCTCCTACAAATCCATCGAAAATAAAAAAATCCTTTCCTGACACATGCTGTTTCATTCGTTCAAAAATATTGTCGAACTTTTCACTAGCAATCGGATGGTTCACCTTGCCCCAATCCACGGTATCATGAGTTATTTCATCGTCCACAATGAATTTATCATCAGGAGAACGTCCTGTAAACTTACCAGTCTTTACAGACAATGCCCCAGAATTTGATAATAGCCCTTCGTTTCTTTGAATTGCGATTTCAAAAAGACTAGCTATTGGAAGGTTTCTCTCAATCTTTCCAAAATTAATATTCATCTTCTCGAGTTCTAGAATATGGCTTTTTGGATGACCGTTATCTTCCTCATTCATTGATACGATGATACGTCCACAATGGGTATTTAATTTATTTCATATTATAAAGCAAATAATCATGGAAAGTGCAAAATTAGACTAGCAGGTTGGTGCCAATATCAAGTATAAAGCACCAACCAATTTTTGTTACATCTATCTCCTTGTATAGACGATATCAGATATTCATCGCCATTACGTTTAAACTTTATGAAAGTAACAATTATGTAATTCGAACTGAAACTACTTTAGTAAACCAATACGTCTAAATCCATATCCTGACTACAAGAGAAATCAACAAATACTTTTCATTAGAGATTTTCGAGAAAATTTATGTATTCTAGTATACTATCTTTCACATAAATTTACATTCTAATTCAGGAGTTGTATCCCCAAACTGGTAAATGTAATACTAGTTCTCAATACTTGGTCTAGAGACTACAATTGCATCGGCAATATATTTATCAAATTTCATTAATTATTTCTAATAAGAAATTGTCCGAAAGTTTTTTTCAGATTGATTATTAATTTAACTGATAATGGTTATTGTGCAGTACCCATGTCTTATATTTTCTAGAATAATAAGATAGTCCTGTATCATCATCATTTAAGGGATAATATCGATGATTTTCTTGCCTTTCTAATATTCGGAGTAACTTTAGGACGGTCCTATCCTCCACCAAATATTTTACTATTCTTTCGACTTCTCTATCCATTATTTTCGGTACCTATTGTATTCGTAATCATGTTATTACTTATATATGGTAACCAACATTTTTAACATAAATTTCCACTAATTTTTTTAGAAGATAAATAAGCAAAAGAAATCATATGTAAGAAGATTCTTTTCGGCCTACCGATGTATTTAAACTAATACTTAAGCAAACAGAATCCCACCATTATTGTATGAATTTGCTCAGAATTCTCAAAACAATAGATATAAATTAACTTTTTAGAGTACAAATTGGTGTGAATTGTTTTATGGATACTTTTAAAACGAATGGTTTATCTCAAATTAAGATTTCTAAATCATATGTTCTAATTCCAATCTCGCTTTTGCTTATATTTGGTTTTATTTCCACGAGCGCTTATGCACAAACTACAGCATCAGATGATTCGCTATTGCCCAAATTATTCGAAAGAGTGAAGAATTCTGTAGTGCAAATCACTGTATCTAATGAGGATCCACGTTCCTCTGCGTTGGGCTCTGGTTTTGTGTTTGACACCTCAGGGCATATTATCACAAATGATCATGTGGTTCGTGGCGGATCCTACAATGATACTAATGCAAATAATGTTACTGTGACCTTTTTAGATGAAAGATCCTTTAAGGCGAAAATAGTCGGCAGTGATCCCTTTTCCGATTTAGCAGTTTTACAGATTCAAGATCCTAAAAATCAATCTATGATTCCCCTTGTACTTAGTAACTCTTCAGATATTAAGATTGGAGAGCACGTAATTGCGATAGGTAACCCGTTCGGTTTATCTGGTTCTATGACTGAAGGAATAATTAGCGGATTAGGAAGGGTTATTCCATCTCAAAATCCGGAAGGTCCGCAAGGCCCGGAACTAATGCCTGACCAAAGTAACACGTTGGTGCCTCCTACCTCATTTTCGATACCCGAAATAATTCAAACTGATGCTGCCATAAACCCAGGAAATTCCGGAGGGCCATTGCTTAACTTAAAAGGACAGGTCATTGGTATTAACAGTGCGATTTTTTCGCTAACAGGTGAATATTCCGGAGTCGGATTTGCCATACCCTCAAGCACTCTTCAAAGAGTTGTACCAATATTGATTTCACAACATACCTACAAGCATCCTTGGATTGGAATCTCAGGCATAGATGTTAATGAACAAATTGCATCGGCTATGAAACTAAATACAACAAAAGGATTTCTTGTAATAGATACTAGTCCTGGCGGACCTGCATCCAAGGCCGGAATCGAAGGCGGAGACAAACAAGTTGACATTAACGGAAGAAAAACAAAACTGTTTGGGGATGTAATCATAAAAATTGACAACAAAAATGTTTCAAAGATTGATGACATACTAGTATATCTGGAACAGCAGAAAAAGGTCGGTCAAGGTGTAAACTTGACTGTTATAAGAGATGGTAAACTCAAAACAATAAACGTTGTTTTGGCTGAAAGACCACTGCAGCTTAATGTATCACCATTATGGTTAGGGATTGATGGTATTGATATGAGCGCAGATATTGCATCCAAATTAAATGTTAACCAAAGCACCGGAATCTTGGTAATAGGGATTATTTCTGAAGGACCCGCGGATAAGGCTGGACTGAAAGGTGGTTATATACTTACAGAAATAAACGGAACCCAAGTAGAATTAGGAGGCGATATTATCATTAGCGCAGATAAGCAGCCAATCGACAACTTGAGGGAGCTTTCGACTTACATCATGAACAACAAGAAAAATGGTGACGTTATGAGTGTCGGTATATTGAGAGATGGTAAACCGCAAGAAGTTAATGTTACCTTGGAAACAAGACCGAATGACATGAAACAATAGCTGATGAAGTTCATTGGCATGCAAAGTGTATGCTAATGCTAACTACTGTGAGTAAATTCTTTAAATCCGCTCTTAAAATCTGCATTTGTTTTGTGTAGATGATCAGTGAATCTACTGTCCTTGATAAGAATCTCTCTCATATTACTTTCTAATTCATAATACGCAACATCAGGGTCACCAGTTTTAGATTTTGGAGTTAGTGATAGTATGGTTGAATCAGAATACATAATGATTATCCTGAACGCCAATAACTTTGCATTTAATGCCAATTCTAGTAATAGCTGGTTCATCATTTTGTTTTTACGATCCTCATCGGAGTTCTGTGTATCCTCAAGCCAGTTCAGAGTAATTCTACAGCATTGTTTTAGATACTGAGTTATTATCGAATAAAATCGCGCAGTGCTGGACGCTATTGTATCTGCTTCAAAATACTGAAACAACAAAGTCTTAAGAATTGGATCATCACTATATTTCTTCAAAAGGCTTGGGGGATAACTCATGGTTTCAGTTAGGACATAGAAAAGTCCTGTACTGGTCAGTTGATATTTTCTCATTCCCCTTAGAATCAACCCCTTTTTTTCTGTGAGGAGTTTGAGTCCCATTAATCTGGAAACAGTTGACGTATCCCCTAATTGGTTCTTGTCTCTCAATTTCAGGTAAGATCCTATTTGCGCAGAAATATCTACACTGTTAATCACCTTAAGCAATATCGATCTTTCTTCTGTTCCTACTTCTTTTTTTTCATAATCATAGAGTGTTTTGAGATAATTAGAGTAATCCATTTTTTATCTTGTGGTAATAAAATATTCTATTTTATTGAATTTAAATGGTTCATTTAATAAAATTTGAATTCATCTAATCAATGGTACTTGTCATGCAACAGGACAAAATTTCGTAACCGTAATCATCTTTTTAGGATAATACTACATTTAAAAAGAACTCCATTTGTCTAAGTCGTAGGGGCCATCGTCTAGCTTGGTCAAGGATACCATCTCTGTTGAAATTACTTAGTCTCGCTGAGGTATTGGCCTGGGGCGCTGGCGGTCGTGGGTTCAAATCCCACTGGCCCCAAACTGTTAATAGATTCATGTACTTGAAGTAAGTATCAAACGAAGTGAAAATCTGAACACCACTGAAACCATCAATTTCGATAAGAAAGATTCCAAATCCAAACAATATGGTGTTAATCAATGAATTTCACGCTTATGAAAAAGAATGGCGCTTCAAAATATCATCAATATCATTTCCCAGTTATTTCCTTTATAGTAACGTCTGTGCCGTTTTCGATTTGGTTGCAGAAATTTTTATTTCTTGTGATAAATAGGATAAAGTATCAAGGTATTTGAAAGCTTACTTCTTCAGGCCAGATGACAAAATTAATTTTTCCAATTGTTATTACAGCGATATAACTACCTGCAATACTTTTTCTATATTCATCTTTCGCGTTTGCTTTATTA
>DAIRDV010000080.1:0-5362 GCA_036795955.1 Nitrososphaeraceae archaeon
ACTCAACCTCATTCTATACCATTCAATGTTAGGGGTAGAGGCGGAAGTGTAAAGGTAGAGATTCTACCAGGACCAAGAGGCCTTGGACTTGTTGCAGGAGAAAACATCAAAAATCTGTTAAAGCTTGCAGGAATTAAAGATGCATGGACAAAATCATTCGGTTCTACTAATACAATGACTTCAACTGCGATGGCAATTTTTAACGCATTAAACTCAACTTATATCACAGGATGAAAAATGGCATTTTTAGTTGTTAGAATGAGAGGAACCGTGAATGTCCCGTTTTGGGCATTAACGACATTAAAGAATCTTTATTTGAACAAAAGATTCTCTGCAACCCTGGTACCTGAAACTTCGGATTACATGGGAATGTTGAGAAAAATCAGTCAATGGGTGGCATGGTCAAAAGCAGATACAGAAATCGTCAAAACATTGATTGAAAAGAGAGGCAAGAAGAAAAGTCCAAAATTAGATTCAAAAAAAGAAGGCGAAAGTAAAGATGAATACAAAGGAATTGATGAGCTTGTAAATGTTATTGTAAATGACAAGATCAAATTTTCAGATCAAAATAGTATAAAACCCTGGTTTAGTTTGAATCCCCCAAAGGGCGGTTTTAAGAGAAAAAGTAAGAAACAATTTTCAGATGGCGGTATCCTAGGGAATAACAAAGAATTGCTTGAAATTGTAAAAAGAATGGTATGAGATTGATTGAACACTATGGGTTTTACATTTATATTTACACCCACTCTTTGATTCTATAAGGTATATCGCACATGGCAACTAGATTGAGAAAAAGCAGAAGACAGCGAGGTACACGATATTGTGGTTGGGGTCAGATAGGCCAACATCGACAATCTGGTAGTCGGGGAGGAATTGGTGGCGGCGGTAAACATAAACATTTTTGGATAAGGACTGTAATCGAAGAACCTGACCATTTTGGACATGATACTCTTAATTCATATAGTCGATTTTTGGTTAAGAAATGGGCGAATCTAAGAGACTTGAAGAATCTGTATTTGAGACAGCCTCATACAAAAGACGAAAAACCTGTTTTGGATCTTGGGTCATTGGGAATTCAAAAACTCTTGGGCGGCGGAAATATAAGTGAAAGTTATGTTATTAAAGTAGCACAAGTATCTGCTAGTGCTAAAAAGAAAATAGAATCCGCAGGAGGGAGCATAATTTCAAATGAGCACAGTGCACAATGAAAGCATAATAAGATCAGTCATCAAGAAAGTTTCTGCTTATATTCCTCAAGTAGAGAAACCTAAAAAGAAAATTGGCCTTAGTGAAAAATTCATTTGGTGTGGAATTGCACTTTTAGCCTATCTTGTAATGGGTCAAATTCCACTATATGGTGTTACAGATTCTCCAAAGTTTGATTTCTTGGCTTTTGCTAGAGTAATTTTTGCAGCGCAACAAGGAACATTACTGGAACTAGGAATAGGACCAATTGTAACAGCCGGACTGTTGATGCAGTTATTAAAAGGTTCAGAATTAATAAAATTAAATTTCAAGGATCCTGATGATAGATCCCTATTTACTTCTGCTACAAAAATAGTTACCTTCATTGTTATCATTGCAGAAGGGTCATTATACGGTGTCAGTGTATATGGAGGTCTGCTTTCACATCCTAGCCTTATTCCAGTGTTAATTGGGCAGCTTATAGGAGCTAGTATTGTTGTAATGTATTTGGATGAACTCATTCAGAAGGGATGGGGTCTTGGTTCTGGTATCAGTCTCTTTATTATGGCAGGTGTGGCACAAGGAATTTTATGGAGCCTTTTCAGTCCACTTCCCGTACCTGGCGCAACTGAACCATCAGGTATACTTCCATACATTATTGATTCGGCGTCCCATGGAGATCTTTCTAATGTGCTATTTAGAAGTGGACAGCTGCCAAGTATATTCGGCCTGATTGTTACTTCATTGGTGCTATTGGCTCTGGTATATACGCAGGGAATTCATATTGACATACCTATAGTATCTACAAAGTATAGGGGATTTACTGCAGTATACCCTATAAAATTACTTTACACCTCTAATATTCCAGTTATCCTAGCGTCAGCTCTACTCGCAAATGCCGTTTTTATGGGGCAGATGCTATGGGCCAACTATAATCCAGAAAATGCGAATCCATTGTTTAACTTGATAGCTCAATTTGATCCAAAGCAATCACAATCTCCCACAGGCGGAGTTTTGTATTATATTACGGCTCCCAGAAGCTTTGAACATTCGCTTCAAGACCCTGTAAGAACTGGAGTCTACATTGTGTTTCTAACTGGAATTGTTACTGTATTTGGTCGTCTGTGGGTTGAGTTAGGTGGATTATCTCCAAAAGCAGCGGCGAAAAACTTATTGGATGCTGACGTACAGGTGCCTGGTTTCAGGCGAACACAAAGCTCTGTACAATCTCTCCTTAACAAATACATTCCAGCTGTTACAATAGCAGGAGGAATAGTGATTGGATTACTGGCATCAGTGTCAAATGTTTTGAGCGTTTTTGGTACTGGGATTGGGATCCTACTTATGGTCGACATTTTGGTTAATTACTATAACTTGCTCATTAGAGAACAGGTAGATGTTCATATGCCAAAACTGGCGGCACTCCTTGGAAGATCCTAAAGGAAAAAAAGTTATAATCGTTGGTATTCCCGGTGTAGGAAAAAGTACTATAATTTCTAATGCGACAACTGCGTTACAAAATATGGGAACATCTGTAACAACAGTTGTTTTTGGATCCGTAATGTTCGAAGAAGCTAAAAAATTGGGTATAACCGATAGGGATCAGATTAGAAAACTTTCAATTGATGTGCAACAAAAACTACAAAATATGGCAGCCGATCTTATTTCTACCAGAACAGAATCGATAGTTGTTGTCGATACCCATCTTTTCATAAAGACAATGTCGGGGTATTATCCTGGTTTACCGATGAACTTGGTCTTAAAATTAAATCCTGATCGATTGATTCTGGTCAGCGCAAATTCAGAAGAAATACTCCGGAGAAGGAAAGATGATAATACTCGAACAAGGGATATGATATCTGATGATGAAATCAAAAGGGATATTGAAGTTTCCATGTCTATGATTTCTTCTCTTTCTATTTTGACAGGAGCGCCCTTTGAGATTATTCACAATCATGATAATATGATAGATTCTGCTACCACTCAACTGATAGAATTACTAAAAAAATCTACTTAACTGATAAATATCAAAACATGAGCTGCATAGATATGAATATTGGGCTGACAATATACAATTAGACTAAGGGAAATAATTTGAAATTAAATGATATTCGGGATATAAGTGTAGTAATATCCGGGAGTGCTGCTGTTGGCAAGACTACACTGGCTGATGCGCTGGCTAAAGAATTTGGATTCAAGTTGTATAATGGAGGCGATATATTAAAGGAAATTGCACATCAACAGGGTCATACGATATCTGGAAATGATTGGTGGGATTCAGATGACGCAGCCGGATTCATGAAAGAGAGAAGGAAAAACCCAGCTTTTGACAAAGAGGTGGATGAAAAACTTATTAAGATTGCTCAAAAAGGTAACGTTATCATTACGAGTCATACACTTCCTTGGTTGACTTCAGAACCAATTACATTTTGGCTCAGTGCTTCGCAGGAAAAGAGATCCGAAAGGATGTCAAAACGTGATAACATTTCATTATCTGAGGCTCTCGATATTGTAAAGATGAGGGATAGGGAAAATAATAAAATATACAAAAATATTTATGGTTCGCAATTCGGAGAAACCAAGGATGTTTTTGATTTTATTATCAATACTGAGTTAATGACTCTTGAATCACTTGTTTATTTGTGCAAGGAAATCATAAAGAAGATGAATTTGAGTAGTTAGGATGAACATATTATGACATTAAAACTTGATACATTGGAGATTATAAACGATGACGTTACTAGCGAAAAGTATGGACATTATCCAGAAAAAAGACCCATTGACGTTTTATTGGATAATGGTATTATTTTATTGGATAAACCTTCTGGTCCAGCAAGCCATGAAATTGTTGCATGGACGAAGAGGATTCTTGGGATTCCAAAAGCAGGTCACAGTGGAACACTGGATCCTGGTACTACTGGCTTGCTACCTATTGGTCTTGGTGATGCAACAAAGGCGCTTTCAATACTCCTATTGGGACCAAAGGAGTACTATGCTATTGCAAGAATTCACAATCAAAGTAATATTAATGTGATAGACAAAGTACTTGATAATTTTAAAGGAGAGATTTATCAAAGGCCTCCTCAGAGATCCTCAGTGAAGAGATCTACTCGCATTAGAAAAATTTATGAATTAGAGCGAATGGAAAGTGCTGACAATGTTTTATTGTTGCGCGTATTATGTGAAGCAGGTACGTATATCAGAAAATTAGTCTACGATGTGGGTGAGGTAATTGGAACAGGCGCTACGATGTTCGAGTTGCGAAGAACAAGAGTAAGTTTATTCTCCGAAACTTCTGATAAACTGATAAGATTGCATGATTTGGTAGATGCGTTTGAAAACTATAAAGAAACAAAGTCCGAAGAAAAAATTCGTTCTATTATAAAGCCAATAGAAATAGCACTAGATGGGGTAGCCACAGTTGCAGTAAAGGACTCTGCAGTTGACGCATTGTGCCATGGCGCACAAGTTGCCATCCCTGGAGTAGTAGGTTTTGAAAAAGGTATGAAGAAAGGGACCTTGGTTGGAATCTATTCATTAAAAGGAGAAATTATTGCATTAGGTGAGGCAAATATGGATGCTGAAGAAATACGACAAAATGATAAAGGTATAGCCTTTACAATTAAACGATTGATAATGAAACCTAACATTTACCCGCGTGGATGGAAAACCAGTAAAAACATAAACAAAGACGAAAATTAATTTAAAAAATTAAGAAAAAGATAGTTCGTAGATTACTCGTCTTCAGAATTGTCGTTCCCGCTTGGTTCGTCATCTTCTGAATCTGCTCCTGGCATACCCGTAATATTAGTTGAGTTGAGCATTGCTGTAGCATTAGTCGCATTTAGAGTTGAGGGTAATGGTGGTGCTTCTCGTGTTTCAGATTGCTTGTCTCCTTCATCTCCTGTCTGTTGCTGATCTTGGTTATCACTTGACTTCTTGTCTTCTTCATCTCCAGTTTGTTGATCCTGGTTATCACTTGACTTCTTGTCTTCTTCATCTCCAGTCTGTTGTTGATCTTGACTTTGTTGCCCTTCTCCGGTAATAGCACTAGTCATATTTGGTTCAATTGCACTTGTTGCATTAGTGATGTTAGTTTGTTCTTCTCCAGCGCCTGTCTGTTGATCTTGGTTATCACTTGACTTCTTGTCTTCTTCATCTCCAGTTTGTTGATCCT
>DAIRDV010000081.1:0-5188 GCA_036795955.1 Nitrososphaeraceae archaeon
TACCAGATTAAAGGTAGGCCTTCTGATAATCCTCTAATCGTCCATATTGGAGACCTGAACATGTTGAGTGGATTGGTAAGTACTATATCCCCAAGAGAAATGAGAATGATCAAAAAATTTTGGCCAGGTCCAATCACCCTGATTTTCAAAAAATCAAAATCAGTGCCAAAAATTACTACTGGAGGTCTTGGCACAGTGGCCGTACGGATGCCTCGAAACAAAATTGCCCTAGCATTGATAAAAAGGTCAGGCCTTCCTATCGCCGCTCCATCTGCAAACTTATCAGGTAAACCAAGTCCCACCAATGCTAGTCACGTGAAAGAGGATCTTGATGGAAAAGTAAAATTAATTTTGGATGGAGGTAGAACAGAAATTGGAATTGAATCTACTGTAATTGACATGACGCCACGTATTCCAGTAATTTTGCGACCTGGAGGAATTTCGAAAGAACGGATCGAAGATGAAATTGGTGAAGTTCGTTTTCACGATACGCTTCTAGGCATTCGGTCAAAATCAAAAAAAATAAACAAATCTCCGGGGATGAAATATAGACATTATAGCCCCAATGCTCGCGTAGTAATTGTGGAAGGCTCTAAAACACGTGCAGAAGAAAAGATCATTGAACTAACTAAAAAATTAAAGGATGATGGAAAGAGAGTTTCAATAATGACCGCTAACAGATCGCTGAAGCCAAATGCAGATAGTGTTCAGTTCTTGGGAAACAATTTGGATACCATTGCGAGGAACTTGTTTGCGAATCTACGAAAAGCCGATAAAGATCATATAGACGTTATAGTAGTTCAAGGAATTAATTACAATAACACGGGCTTTGCTATCATGAATAGATTAAAGAAGGCAGCAGATCGAATAATAAAAGTGTGATTCGAATTTCATAATACCGATTTGGTTTTTGACGAATAGGAGATGCGCTTGATTAATTCAATTTCTTCAAGATATGAACCTATTTTTTTATAACTACATTTATCCATAAAAGGAATAATTGATATTGTTTTTGTTTTGGTTAATCTTTCAACATAAAATGGAGTCATAGATTCTACTATATTTGGATGAATTGGCATCTGATTAAAAATTATTCCTAAAATAGGGATCTTAAATTCTCTACAGGCATTTACTGTCATTATTGTATGATTAATTGATCCAAGTTTGGGTTTTGAAACAATAATAACAGGGAGATTCATTTTGCGAACAACATGCAATAATGATAATTTATGAGTTATGGGTACCATGACTCCCCCAATCCCTTCAACTACAATAAAGTCATATTTCTTTCTAAGAAACAAAAATTTTTCAAATACCGTTCCTAGATTTATTGGCTTGTGAGAAATCTCAGCTGCCATCAATGGCGAGGCGGCCAATTGGAAAAAAGCGGGATTTAAAGTCTTGTCGGAATCTTTAACACTTGCAGCTTTGGCTAGTTTGGCTGTATCCTGCGATTTATAATATTTTGAATGGATTTTAGATGAAGTTGCAAATGGTTTCATGACTCCTACATATATTCCGTTTTTTTGAAGAATCCAAGCTAAACCACATGCTATTTCCGTCTTTCCAACTTCAGTATCAATTCCGGTGATGAATACTCCTCGCAGTTTACCGTGTGACATAAATTATGGCCTTTTTCTATAAACCTGAATCTTCTGTTATATAGATTTCTTGGTCACCTTTTGCCGTAATATGCAACATTCAATGAGAGGTTTGAAAATTTCAATGCATAGAATCAATACTACGCGGACTAATATTCTGTATAAAGTAAAATTAAAATGCAATAGTGAATCATTGTTCCTCAATTTGGATACTAAAAACAAAATATTGATTGTTGCTTTTCTACTCGCAATATTATCCGTATCATCTTTTGAATCAAATGTCAAGGGGTTACAAAATAATACTAGTATAAGTGGAAATAGTACGGACTTTTTTCCGCATTATGATAAAAAAACGGTGCTAATTAATGGATTCAAAGTATTGCTGGCCATAGCATCTACTGACGAACTTAGAATTAAGGGTCTTTCAGGATCCGAAAAGCTCAATGAGAATGAGGGAATGTTATTTTTGTTCGATAAGCCATCAAAACAAGGTTTTTGGATGAATGAAATGAAATATCCCATTGATATCATCTGGCTGAATGCAAATAGCAGCGTAGTTCATATTGAAAAAAGTTTGGACCCTTGTAAAATATTTCTTGCTTGCCCGGTCTATAGTCCACAGTCAGATTCACTATATGTATTAGAACTAAGTGCAGGATTCGCTGATCGCCATTCAATAAAAAATGGTACTAACATTGATTTGAATTTATAATATCGAATCAAGATATAATTATGAATAATTAAAATTGAGCAATATTAAACCTAAAATCATGGGAGAAAATGACATCCTCATAAATTTTGACAGGACGGATATTAAACCTAAAGAGGAGGTCAATGGAGTTATTAGAATTAATTACATGGGTAGATTTGACAGCATCGTGATTAATTCACAGATTGAAAATTCCAATGATATTTTTACGTTCATAAAACTAAATGACAAAAAAATCAATTACTCTTATGCGAGGATGCCCGTGCTAAGACAGGATTTAAAAGATACAAGCGAAATAAGATTTGTGGTAACGACTGATCACGTACCACAAGTATCGTCCAATGTCAAGTTCAGAGCTTCTATAATTCAAGAACACAAGGAAGTTGCAAATCATGTTGCATTCCTCAGGATAGTACCTTAGCGAATATCAAAAGTATTTAGACTGATGTGTTGTAGAGCGATGATATCATAATCAGCAACAATAAAAAATAAGTAAATAAAATGAGGAGGTCAGACGAAACTCTTTACGATAATTACTTTACCTGTCATCCAAGGATGAGGTTCGCAGTGGTAGGCAAATTCACCGTCTTGAGTAAACGTAAATTCAAAGGTTTTTTGTGGCGGTATTAATCCAATGGTATCTATCGAATTAAACGGACCGTTTATCTGATCTGTATATTGTGTGTCTGAAGTAACACTATGGGCGGTAGCATCAAGATTCGTCCATATAACCTTATTATTGATTCCCAGGGTACCTCTTGCTTCTTTCGGATCAAAGTTTTTCTGCTGAGAGGGCTGTGCCGAACCTTCTACAATAGACACTTTGACACTATCTGTGGGATTCAGAACTTCCTCGGGTAATTGCGGTTTTGCATTTGCTTCTTTAGTATATACAAACTGATAGTAAGTCATGCTTGCGGCCACAGCAATAATGAATGCAATGATGCTGATTCCTGCAGCGCTATTATTCATTCATCATCTGGTTAAAAATCACGAATATATATAATATTAAGATTGTCGCCCTCAGCCATGTTTACTATTCAGCATAAGGAAAGTATAGGAGAAACCGCAAAGTAACAACCTATTTTTTTTCTTCAGAAATTGATTTATTTGCCCCACCTTCTGATGTGGCAGTATTTGCATTACTTGCAGTCTGACCTGATTGAGGTACTGATGACTCTGATTTTGTGGAAGCCAAAGTCTTTTGTTTTGCTGCAACATCTTCAAGTATTTTTGTGCCATCGGTAATCTGTCCTGATTGAGCTACACCTGTTTTGGTGAGGGACGGTGGCGTGGCTTTCATTGGCATTGGGGGCATCGTTGGCTTTGGTGGCGGTGCTTTTTGTAATGATCTTGCGTGTCTGAACACATGGAACATACCAGCGAATACAAGCATCATAATACCCACTATAAAGAGCGAATAGTTTTTCATTCCGCTAAGTACAGCATAATAAGCTGCTATATTGAGATAGACCTGGAATGCCAGCAGAGCAATAAATATGCCATATATCCATTTTTCCGTTAGGTTTATCGAGCTTTTTCCTGTTGGCTTTTTGGGTTGAATCTTTGCATTTGCTTCTGCATTTTTAGCTAGTTTTATCATCATATAGGTGAATCCAAATGATAATGGAACTAGCAAAATCATGACAAGGTATAGAAATATGGGATCAATCATTAGTCTTTCCAATAACGACTTGGTCCTATCTGGATCGATGTAAAATCCCCAGTAAGTAGTAACAATAATCTGAGCAAGACTGGTGATGCCTATCGCTGTTACTATTGGTCTATCCTTCCATGAAAATTTCTTGTATCTATCAATAAATGGTACTATAAGCAATGCGAAAATAAACAATCCTGGCCAAGCCACACCTGTAGTAAATTTATCATATGCACTACGTAGGAATGCGTACAGACCTGTCAAATACCATTCAGGTACAGTAATACCGGGTGGAACACTAGGATCAAACTTGAGTCCCATATCCACTGGAAATACTCCTCCTGTTAGCATTACAGCACCAGTTATTGCCATTACCATAGGAACATCAAATACAAGGAATCTCGGGAAGTGTACAACCATTAGACCCAACATAACTATGGGTAGGAAGAAGACGTGAAATGCATAGAATCTCAAAACGAAATCATGGAATCCGGAACCAAAGAATGCATCTCTCATCTGCGGTCCCATTATAGGGATTGAATTAGTAAGGGAAGCCGCGATTGAAATAGCTAATTCAGCTCTCTCACTGAAAATAATATCATAGCCCGTAAAAGCCTCCAGAATTGTAAGGACTCCTAATATGATTCCGGTGACCCACAGTATTTCGTTTCTAATCTTGTACCTTCCACTGAAATATTGGTAGTACATGTGAAGTAGGGCTACCATGACCATTGCATTTGACGCGTGATTATGAATATTCCTTAAATGAAAACCGTAAGGTATGACGTCGTTGATTGTCTTGACACTGTTCCATGCTCTGTCTAATATGGGTTCATAAAATAGCATGAGTAGTGCTCCCGTAATTCCCAGGATAATAAAAAGCACAAATGTCAGCATCCCTAAAAATCCCAGTGGACTTACAAATCTGCTTGGAAATGTAAATTTCATTCCCATAAAGATAGTTCTATCTACACCAGCATAGGTCCACCTCAAAAAACGAGTGAGGCTATTTTCTCTATGTAAGGAAACGCCCAAATCCCACTACCCCATTTCCGTTAACGCTCCAATTTGGAGGTTTAATCCATATGTTACCATCAGTAGAAATCTCTAGATCGAGTCTAGGTAATACGTTAGAAGGCGGAGCCTGCAATGAAGCAGGTCCTGCAAAAGCTTTACCAGTAAGGGGATCGTACATGCTCCCATGACACGGACATTCACCTC
>DAIRDV010000082.1:0-5134 GCA_036795955.1 Nitrososphaeraceae archaeon
GAATAAGAGCTGGAGTAAATGCAATAAGTAATGCTGAAAAGAGCCCCGCTGTAGTTCCACCGAGGGTCCTTACCAATGCGAAGACAACAATAGTAGTCAATGATCCTAGTACCACCGGTAAAATTATCGTAAAATCTAAGACAGAACTATTACCGCCAAAGATCTTGTATAGATATGCAGCAGTCACATGCAATCCAACCTGCGAAGTAGTTGGTATGTTTCGACCTTCAGGATACCATGACATTGAGTCATGCCACTTTAGATATGCGTCAAGGCCGTTATCTATGATGTACTTTGTTGCTCTATAATCAAAATACGGATCAAATTCATTCAGATAATAACCATACTTAACAGGATAGGAACGCATAATGAAAGCAGTAGTAAATGCGATGACTAAAACTGTGATAACTAATAAATGACGTGCACTAAAATTGTGATTTCCAAAGTGGAACAATACTTTATCGCCCGATAACATGACAATGGATGTTGATTTTACCTATTTTTTAACGTACTGGAGAAGACTTGTACAACGTAATTTAAAAAAATTCTAATAATTTCATCAAAAGAATTTGGATTTAGTTCCCTAACAAAAGAAAGGGGGAATTAAGAGATTTTATTGGCTCTTAATGAATTACTTCTTTGACTTTGATTTTGATTTAGATCCTTTCTTAGCAGACTTGGATTTCTTTTTAGCTGCCATTTTCAATGATATTAGAAAAACAGATCGTATATAAGTTTTAATTTTTGGAAAATAAATTTGGTTACTCTAGCTCTAAAATGATTGTTTTCCCTACTGTGACCAGTTTGGAGAATCGTATTGCATCATCCTTATTACCCACAATTGTACCATAATGCATGGGAATTACAATTTTTGGTTTAATTAACTCATTTATTGCCTTTGATGCCTCCTCTGCTGTCATTACATAAGTTCCTGAAACGGGTATTAATGCGATTGTTGGCTTTACTTCTTTCATCTCTGGAATAATATCTGAATCTCCGACATGGTATAATCGATCGCTTCCGAGCTCTACAATAAATCCAAGTTTTTTTTCATTCTTTGGATGAAAATCCTTGTTAACGTTATACGCTGGAACGGTTTCAATTTTCAAATCGTCGACTTTTACACTATTGTTGGGATCAATGCCAATTGATTCTTTAATTTTCAGAGGTTTTAGTTGTGGCAGGCATTCTTGGGCTGAAACAATCACTGTTCTTTCATTTATGATATTATTCAAATCCTCAATAGATAAATGATCAAAATGGTTATGGGTTACGAGTACAATATCGGCATCTGAGATACCGTCATATTTTTTGCTCAATTTGTACGGATCAATATACATTGTTTTATTTTCAAAAGTAATCTTAAAACCCGCATGACCTGTCCACGTGATACCGATGTCATTGTACTCAAACATGTCTAGTAAGAATTTGATTAACGATTTAAAGCTACTCTTCAAAATACCGATTTGCTATTATCATTTTATTTTTGGAAAGTGTAATAGTTGTTATGTCAGCAGTTCTTAGTCTATTCAATAGAATACCATCTAGTGTAGCCACTGCAAATTTTCTATTTCTTTTTACATAATCTAGAATATCATTGTCTACATTTCTTGATTTCCCAATTTCCATGATCTCAAACTTTAGTTTAGATATACGAATTGCAGTATTTGCTATCATTGATTTTTTAGGTCCAGATTTTCTTTCGATGGAATTGAGCTCGTCGAGAACAAATGAAGGTACTTTGAATCTTAATTTCCCAATTTCGCTTTCAACCTTGTCCATGCATTTTATGGGATTCGAAACCAAGGCAATCAGAAAACTGGTATCACAAATTACATCCATTTATAGATCCCTACAGATAACATTATGAAAATATAGACTTAAGAGTTTCATGTAGTGCAAAATGATTTTGATCTAGGATATCAACCTATTCTTAGAAGAGTATTCTGATTATGTGCTATGAATATTGTAATGGATATTTGATTAGCAAAAAGTACATTACCAAGAATCAAATATAATATGAAGTGTAATTGAAAGCGATAGAAACTCGTATTACAGTGAATTGTACTCCAGAAAAAATTTGGGAAATACTTACGAATTTTGAAGAATACGAATCATGGAATCCGTTTATGACAAAAGTCGAGGGTGATGCCAAATTAGGGTCCAAGATTAGAGTCCAAATTC
Source organism: Nitrososphaeraceae archaeon (assembly GCA_036795955.1). Lineage (GTDB taxonomy): Archaea > Thermoproteota > Nitrososphaeria > Nitrososphaerales > Nitrososphaeraceae > TA-21. Next base: position 2,185 of record DAIRDV010000082.1, read on the forward strand.
GCACAACGAGTGGAAAACAAAGAATTTATCATCCGATCATTACTAAATTCGAGAAAAATAAAGAACTTCGATGGAAGGGAAAATCAATTCTGCCTGGAATTTTTGACGGGGAACGCATTTTCCTTATTGATAAGGCTACTGACAATAGAATTACATTCTTTCACAAAGAATTATTCAGTGGTTTAGGGGTAAAACTAGTTGGAAATAAGCTTGATGAGAATCTTGTTGAAGGCTTCGAAAGAATGAACGCGGCACTTAAGAACCGCGCTGAGAATTCCTAAAAGACATAACAATTTCAATGTGTGACAAATTACAAGTTAAATTGGTATGTCCAGTCGACTACATTCTGTAACTAACGTTCGCAAATCTTTTTCAAGAGTCTCCCTAAGTCGGTTGTTATAGATTACTGCAGCTGGATGTATTGTGAGAAAAAATAGTCTGCCATCCTTTTCAATAAATTTACCACGATTTCCCAGTATTGATGCACCTCCAAGCATTGAGTGGTAAGCTGTTCTACCCAGTATGCAAATTATTTTTGGCGATATAATTGAAATTTCTCTTTCAAGATAGTTTCTACAAAGACGTCGTTCTTCATCTTTTGGTACCCTATTACTAGGAGGTCTACATTTTACAATATTAGTCACATATGTTCTTGCTCTGACTATTCCTACATTCGTTAAACACTCATCAAGAATTTTTCCGGCCATTCCAACGAATGGTCTACCTTTCTCATCTTCATTTCTTCCAGGCGCTTCTCCGATAAACATGACAGTCGCTTTAAAATTACCCTCACCAGGAACTGCGTTAGTTCTATTAATACATAGATCACACAGTTTGCACTTCATGACCTCATCTCTAATTTTATCAATAGAGTCGTTTGACCTCTTAATCAATTAGCAGTACTAGTTTTTAGTTTCCAATCTACCATATATTATCTTACTATAATTATGAAATATCGTATCGAATATTTTTGACTTTTTAATTGCTGTCTTGAATTAATAAGACCAGAGACACCGCATCGTTTTCAGCTTTGAAAAATGACATATCATGGAAAATAGAAAAACAAATTCAATTTGATTGGTTGCTTTGACAAATTCTTTTAACTAATGTCTATTATTAGTATGGCTACTATTACACTACACGATGAGCTCGAACATAGATCAGTTTGAGGAGCAATTAGATCTGGAACAAGGTATCAAAATGACTGACAAAAGGGTTTTGGAGATTCCCCATAATAAAGTCGATGAATGTGACAACTTTGCGGCAGATTCCAATGAGGAATCGAAAGATGTGCCTTTTAAGAAAATTAGTATTGAAATAGACTTGTTTCAAAGAACAACCGTGTTTTGTACTGACCCATCCATGTGGATTTAGTTAACCAATAAGATAACTCGACAATTACTAGACTTATTTTTATTGTAACCAATTAGATAATTTTGTACTATACACAGTGTGATAAATCCCAGGTGTAAAACGCACCGCATTGATAAATAATGTCAACCCGCTTCTTGGACATGATTTAAAAATGATTATCATCTAGTATGAATATTATTGAGTTCTCAGCTTGTTAAACTCGAATATCGGAGAGGTGTCATATTAGTAACAGGCCTAGACAATTTGCCATATTGTAATGCTGATCCCCAAACAAACACCCTTCACTCATTTGGGCTTAACTACAATAAAATAATCAAATATCTTGATGACAAGAACATAAAATATGATGACAAAGTACTGGATTTGTTACCTCTAAAAGATTTATCAAGCATCGATGTAAAGCTGCGTGATTATCAACAAGAAGCTGTTGAAAATTGGTATAAAGCAAAAGCAGGCTCAATAGTACTTCCTACGGGAGCTGGAAAAACTATGGTTGCATTGAAACTTATTGAGCTTGTAAATTCCCCAACTCTGATAGTGGTTCCTACTATTGATCTTATCAAACAATGGACTAAAATACTCTCAAGAAATTTCGATATTGAGATAGGTCAAATCGGTGGGGGAATTGAGAATATTCAACCAATTACTGTTTCCACTTACGATTCTGCACACATTAAGGCACCATCAATCGGTAACAAGTTCTGGTTTTTGATATTTGATGAGGTGCATCACTTACCAGCACCATCGTACAGACTAATCGCAGAGATGTTAGTAGCTCCATTCAGATTGGGGCTAACTGCTACCATAGAACGGGAAGACCGCCTGGATGAAGATTTCCCATATCTGATTGGAAAATCTATATTTCAAATTACAGCTAAGGAACTAGCTAAAGATAATTATCTTGCAAGTTATACTATTGAGAGAAAGCAAACGTTTTTGTCAAAAGAGGAAAATGTGGAATACAGAGAAAATATGATAGTTTATCATACTTGTTTGAATAAAATTGGACTAAGAATGAATTCACATGGCGCCTTTAAACGCCTGATTATGATCTCATCAAAGAATAATCTTGCGAGACGTGCACTTGTGGCTAGGAATAAAGCAATGGACATTGCATTAAACAGCAAATCTAAGTTGACTGAAATTGGAAAAATACTTACTGAGAACAAAAATATCAAGACTATAATTTTTACGCAACACAACAAACTCGTATACGAAATATCCAATAATTTCCTCATCCCATTTATAACTCACAAGTCTTCCAAAGAGGAAAGAGAAGATGTGCTTACAGGTTTCAAAAGTGGGAGATATAAGGCAATTGTTACTTCAAAAGTGTTGGATGAAGGAATCGATGTTCCTGATGCTCAGCTCGGAATTTTAGTAAGCGGAAGCGGAAGTAGCAGAGAATTTATTCAAAGATTGGGAAGGTTACTAAGGCCAAAGAATGATAATACACAGGCAAGGCTGATAGAAATTGTGTCAAGCGGCACTTCAGAAACCCAAACGAGTGAAAGAAGGCACAAGAAGATAAAGATATGAATTTATAATTCTATATTTGACTCAGAAAAAAACCACC
>DAIRDV010000083.1:0-5075 GCA_036795955.1 Nitrososphaeraceae archaeon
AACAACATACCCTACATCTCTCAATTTTTTGAACACTAGATATTTTATGTCAAAATCGATATACTGTTTTCTGCATATTTGCTTCATCTGTTTCAAAAGTATTTTTTTACCATTTACGTCGTTTATTGTAAGCATTCTTGACTCGACCAAATAACAGCCTTCAATTAAATCGAGAATTAGAGGTGTGTCAAAATCGACTCCCTTTGGCTTGTAAATCCCCAGTGGCTTACCATAGTAGCCTAGAGAAAAAATTGATCTTGAATCCTCAATGTTCCAAATTATGATTCTGCTCTCAATGAGAGTACCAGAATAAGATTTCATCACATGCTCAGAGCAAGTATTGTAAGGGAATCTGACGCAGCCTGACATTTATCAGCCATTCCCTCTATACCTTCTACTGCATCTTTGACGAGCAGAAGATCTTTTGTGTTTGGAATTTCGTTTAAGGCTTTAATTACAACTTTCCTATAGGAGTTATCAACTTTCCTTTCTATATTTTGTACTTCCTGTGCAAGTTCTATGGTGCTTGAAGGGTTTATGCTAAGAGCTCGCGCCATCTCGTTTAATTTGAAAATTGCTTCGACAACCATATTGATGAGTTCACTAATGTCTTCATCAAATTTGCCTTTCTTGAGGGCGGCGATCTTTATGTTTGAGAGCCTAAACGCAATTCCTGTGATGTATCCAGCTATGTCATCAATAATGTAGGCAGTCCTCAAAACGTCTTCCCTGTATACCATGAGGCTTCCAGTGTCTGAAATTTCTCTAGTCATCTTACGTCTGAGATTTTCTACTTCTTCACCAGCATTTTTCATCCTTTCAAGAGACAATTCAGTCTCCTTATTTGTACCCTTTATTATGGAATCAGTAAGTGATGATAGATCTCTTGCTGCATTGAGAATATGAGTAATTTCATCGTGCAAAACAGCCAAGGCCTTTCTTTTAGCCTGTACTTCTAACTCTCCGTTATACATATACAGACTAAAAACGTTCAGACATTTTTAATCCTTTTCAAATTATAAATGTCAATTTATGATTAAATATCATGGATATCTGATGGAAAAATGTCAGTTAATCCTAAATCAACTTTTGATACAGACTAACTTGCTCTATTCGCCCACGTAACTACAGTAAATGTACTTACTGCAGATCCAATCATGCCTGCTACAAGAGCACCAATGACTGCCTGATTTACAAATTTCGGCATAGATGTGGTAAACCATTCTGCAATTCCTGGCATTGAAAGATACCCTGCAAAGCCGATCCCAAAGCCAATTAACCAGAATACAAAGACCGCAAAACCTCTAGACAATTTTATTTCTCCCTACTATTATTCCAACAAATAATCCAACACCCTGGCAGTCCATGGCACTTTTTGTAAAAAATGTATTAAATAATGATTGTCAAAAAATGTGCATTTGGCGCATTATTGATTTAATACATTTCTAATGTATTAAAAATCTGCAAGATCACGTAAATTACCCTGATACAAGTGCCTTTGAATCGAATTCAAACTTATTTAACCCGATATTTTAAGATACTAGAGTAATTGAGACTTGTTTTGTTGGGTTTTGGGGTGGTCGGCCAAAGTTTTGTTAAATTATTGTTGTCACATTCAGCAGATCTATTTAATGACTATGGACTGAAGCCCAAAGTAGTTGCATGTGCTGATAACGGTGGTATCGTGACTTCCAGCCAAGGATTAGACTTGGATAGGCTTTTGAGTGTGAAGAAGAAAAGGAAGTCAGTCATACATTATGGATCCAAGCAAAATAGCTCAATACTGGATGTTATTGAAAATATGGATGCAGAAGTAGTAATTGAATTGACTCCTACTAATATCAAAGATGGTGAACCTGGAAAAACCCATATTGTCACCGCAATGAAATCTGGAAAAAACGTCATTACAGTTAATAAAGGACCGCTTGCGTTAGAATTTCCTTCATTGGTGGAGTTGGCTGAGTACAATAGAATTGCATTCAAATTCAGTGGAACTGTTGGCGGAGGAACTCCTATATTGGAATTTGCAAAAAGATGCCTGAAAGGTGATAGAATCCTTTCCTTTGAGGGGATTCTTAACGGTACGACGAATTATATTCTAAGTAAAATGTTTGAAGGACTAAATTTTTCTGAAGCCCTGCAAGATGCATCTGAAAAAGGATACGCTGAGAAGGATCCAACGCTTGACATTGATGGTTATGATGCAGTTGCAAAACTCGTTATTGCATCAAACTTGGTTATGAATATGAAATCAACGATGAATGATGTGAAGAGAACTGGTATTAGGAATGTCCAGGCATCGGATGTTACCCAAGAGCGAAAGAAGGGGAATGCAATAAAGTTGATCGCTACTTGTGATGGTAAAAACTTAACGGTTGAACCAAAGGCTATATCAACAAAGAATCCGATTTGCGTTGACGGAATTCTCAATGCTATAACATTTACCTGTCAACATTCAGGCCAACAAACAATCATTGGGAAGGGTGCAGGAGGTATGGAAACCGCAAGCTCCATACTGAGAGATTTGATAGATATTAGAAACATTATTCGATCGTGATATAATACCAGTTGGATCTTAAATCTTAAAAATTGTTATCAATAAAAGCCACACGCAATTATAGGGTCTACTAAATGAATATTCTCACAAAACGGAACGATGCATCACAATAGGGCTAATTCATTAATTATCATTCTGAATTCATTCTGAATCTACTTTTTCATCTAATTGAGTGGCAGGAACTTTCATATCTATTTTTTCTATTCTACCTGTCAAATGCACTTCATACCTCAAAACAGAATCAAACTCAAATCATATGGTTTGTAACTTATCTAGAACTGAATTAATCGATAGTAGATCTTGAGCTAAAAATCTTCTCTTTTCTAATAGTCTGTGTTTCATTACACGTCTATAACTTGCAGTATATTTCTTGTGTAATTTTACTATGTCCCATTCGTCAAGATCTCTGATAAATTGTCTTTCTTTAGTAGTTAGGCATGATGGCATTTCTTATACTCATCTGAGCTGAGTACTTAATACAGTTTAACTTAAATCAGTAAGGCCACATTTACAAGTTTTATTCTGCTTAAATGACCTCTTTTGTTTAACGAAAAGCACACAAATCCAAATATGAATCGTCGATATCCAGAATGTGGATTTATCTACATACCACTCGTGCTTAATTTGTATAGGTCAATAAAAATTAAATTATATTATGATGTACATTATTGACTAATATTGACTCAGGTTACAACAAGCGACGTGAACAGGTTACGAATGGATTTCTTGAGTGTAAGGAATACTACTTCGATTATTTTTGAACCAATTACAATAGAAGACGCAGTGATGCAGTCTGACCCCTTTGGAAGTACTCCCAATTGGCATGTTGCACATGTTACTTGGTTTTTCCAAAAGATACTTGAAAAATACAAACAGAATATCGATGCTGATTTTATAAATACTGACTATCTCAATTCGTATTATCAGCGATATAGAAAAATATTGCCAAAATCTGATAGAGGAAAATACCCAAGACCAAAAGTTTCCGAAACTCTACAATATCGGTCTTTAATTGAAGAAATGTTTCTAAAATTCCTGGATAATCTGGAAAGAAACAACTCATTGACTAGAAATTTGGTTTATGATATTGAATTGGCCAATCAACATGAAATGCAGCACCAAGAGCTCTTAGTTTATGATCTTCAACACTATTTCCAAAGATTTGATGATGCAGAAGACAACTATCAACCTAAAATCAATAAAAGGCCCAACAGTAATCATGGTTCTAAATTAGAACAGGAGATGGTAAGAATACCAGGGGGCCTGTACGAGCTCGGATTTTCTGGAAGTGGCTTTTGTTATGATAATGAAGTGCCAGAACACAAAACCTATCTCAACGCTTATGAAATGGACACGCATCCTGTTACGAACAAGCAATTTATGGAATTTATCGATGACGGGGGTTACGAAGATTACAAATTTTGGTTATCAGATGGTTGGGACATTGTTAATGAAAAGCGATGGAATTCACCGTTATACTGGCAAAAAATCGATGGCTCGTGGCACAAGAAAGATTTTGGAGGGATGAACAAGATTTCACCATATGAACCGGTTACAAACGTTAGCTACTATGAAGCAGACGCATTTTCAAAATGGTCAGGTAAACGCTTACCAACCGAAGCTGAATGGGAAAAAGCGGCAAGTTGGAATGAAGATTTAAAGAAGAAGACTATCTATCCTTGGGGAGACGAGTTGCCTTCTGATGATCACGCGAACCTCTTGGAATCTTGGAATTGGGCCCCTTGTCAAATTGGAACCTACCCTGGAGGAAAAAGTTACTATGGTTGTCAACAAATGCTAGGCGATGTCTGGGAATGGACCTCCTCGGAATATGTCTTGTACCCTGGATTTAGATCAAAGTTTTCGGAATACACGGATAAGTGGGCAATTAATCAAAAAGTATTACGTGGAGGATCATTTGCAACTCCTAGATCACAAATTAGAAATAGTTACAGAAATTATTTCAAACCGCATGAAAGAATTCCTTTTTCAGGATTTAGATGCGTAAGGGATCTTCTTTAACAAAATCAAACTGTATTGTTGCTTTGGATCAGTAAAGTTTGCGATCACTTGAAGACCTGCGCTCTTAACTAATCTATAAAGTCTACGTTTTGAATATTTGTAAGAATTTTCTGTATGAATAGTTTCACCATGTTTGAAATTAATTTCCTTCCCAATGCCCCCGATTCGCACATTTTGATCCAACTTTGATTCTAAATGCATTTCAATTCTATGTTCTCGTAAATTATAAAATGACTTGTGTTCAAATGAGGATAAGTCAAAGTTCCCATCAAGTTCTTTATTAATTCTTGACAAGACATTCAAGTTAAATTGTGACGTTACGCCTCTCTTATCATCATACGCCCTCTCTAGAATTGATCTGTCTTTTTCAAGATCAAAACCAATCAATAATGCGTCGTCCCTGCGAATATACTTTGATAGAGCGTGTAAAAATGCTTTGGCCTCTTTGGGGTCAAAATTTCCAATACTCGATCCTAAGAATATTATTAGTCTTTTA
>DAIRDV010000084.1:0-5070 GCA_036795955.1 Nitrososphaeraceae archaeon
ACCAGGCTTTATGTGGAGCAATTTTACCGTACATTGTTCATTCTCATTGAATTTTTCAAAGGATCCCCATGGTCGTTTTTCGGAGTAAACATCCACAAAAAAACAATGGAAAAGTATAATTTAATTATTGCCATGTTTTTTATAGTAAAAAATATACAATAGTCGAACTAAATCACAATAATTGCCCAAATCTCCGATGTGTGTTTGCAATAATCATGGTGATTGTAAAGGAGTTATAATGGAAAATGAAATATTGAGAAATTTTTGTTCCTGTAGTTGTCATGATAACAGCTACCAATTAATCCGAAACTCAATCGCGGCCAATAATGTTGATAACCTCGGCAATTATGCAATGAATCAAAATTTAAATTAATAATATTAAGATCTAAAACAATTAACATTTAATTCTCACCAAAATAATAAATCTAAATATTTTTCGATATAGACACAGAAAATTCATAGCTAAATTGATAAAATCAATATATTGGTAACAATATAACTATTTTATGGAAATTAGTATTTTTTTGCCGTCTATTTCGATTTCTTTGTAATCAATGTCTTGCAATTTGTCTTGAGTGATAACCACACTTTTTACTCTCACGTAGTAAGACATTTCTTGTTTGTGATTTTCAAGGGATGCTACATCGTCTGCTTCCAATTTTGAAATATAAGCACTTGACAATATTTCTGTAGGAACAAAACCTCTTTCCTTTCGTAATTGTTGGATATTTCTTGCGATATCTTTCATAAGTCCAAGGGCTATCAGCTCGTTGCTTCTTGTGGTATCAATAAATACCACGATATTTTCTTGTTCTGATTCTACCATAACATAAGGCGATTCTCCATTATAGGTAAATTCTACATCATCTTTTGAAAGATCAATTTCTCCAGATTCATATTTTAGATTAAATTTGTCTTTTGACATCAATTGGCCAAAAAGATCTCCGTAGTTTACTATCTCAAATGCCCGCAACGCTTTATTTAAATCGCTTTTCAGTCGTGGAGCAATCTTATTTATCTTGAGCTTAGCGTTTAAGGTTACTAGTTTCTCTCGATATAGTGCGTTGATTTTTTCAAGAGAATTACTTGAATCTAAAGATTTAATGTTGAGTGAGACGGTATTTAGCTGTTTCTTCAATATATCCGATAATTCATTTGAGTCTAGAAGATCCCGATCCTTGGCAAATACGATAACATTCTTAACGGGCCATCTCCTCTTAAATTTCGCTTTCATCCTTGCAGAATTAACTATAGAAATAATATCTTTTGCCCCATCCATTGCCTTCTCAGTATTAATGTCTACTAGTTTACCATTAAATTGTGGCCAATTTTCGAGCAAAATCAGTTCTTTATTTTGGAAACATATCAAATATAGAAAATTAGTAAGGTATGGACAGTATATATGAAGTATAATGTCAATTTGGGATAATGTGAATCCCAGTACTGAATAAATTACGTTTCTTCGCTCTATGGTTTCTACACCATCATCCCATATATCGTCCCTAGTCATCGGAACATAAGTTTGACTTAGGTCATTGATTATGAAATCTTCTAAATTCTTTGCAGCTTCGTGGAATCTGCAGGCATCTAATTGTGCTGTTACTGTTGTTATCAACCTTTGTAATTTTGATAAAATCCAGGATTCTGTCATTGTGAAATTATTGCTTATCATGACCGAATCTATATCGATTTTTTTAGTGTCAAATTTATCATAAGTTCCATTTTGCATCAGGTAGACGTGTAGATAGTAGAGAGTACTAAGCACTTGATAAGGCCTAGAACCCATCTCACTTAGGCTAAAGCTTAGAGATTCGATAGGAGATGACTTCCACATAAAATAAAATCTAATCGCATCCACTGAGTTCTTGATTAGGAGATCGTTTGCGTCTAACACATTCCCCAGACTTTTACTCATTTTATTACCCTTTTCATCCAATATATGACCCTGAAATAGGAACGATTGAAAAGGTGCTTTGTCCTCATTTGTCATAATTACGTTTTCCATTAGTAATGTATATGCCCATCCCCTTGTTTGGTCTATGCCTTCCGTCAAAAACTCTGCGGGTATTAGATTCTTGTATTCTTCATCAGAAAATGACGCAAATGGCGACGCGCCACTATTATGCCAAGTATCAAGAACAAAAGGCTCGCGATTCATTAAGTTACCACATTTGGAACAATCAATTTCTATATTATCTATCCATGGCCTATGCAATTCAAATCGTTCTCCATCCGGTAACTTTGATGCCCTTTTGATAATTTCAGATCTAGAAAATAAAGGTTCTTTTGCTCCGCATTTATTGCAACTCCATATTGGAAGAGGAGTGCCCCATACTCTTTCTCTTGATATGCACCATGGTACTTGCTCCTTTATAATTTCAGAGAACCTATTTTTAGGTGAGTCAAAAAAGAAATTCACACTAGAAATAGCATTTATCGGTTTATCCTCAAGTTTATCTATCATGTAAAAATATTCCCTCCTTGCAAGCCAAACAACTTTGTGATTCGACCGCCAGCATGTGGGGTATTGATGTTTAATCTTTCCTAACTTCAAAAATCCTCCAGTCTCTTTCATTTTGTCAACAACAAGGAGATCAGAATCCCTAACAAACTGTCCGCTGAAAATACCAGCATCATCTGTAAATTCAACATTGTCGTTAATAGGAACAAATATTGGAACATTACGCTTGACGGCAATATCGAAATCTTCTTGACCATTGGCTGGTGATAGATGCACTAACCCGCTTCCGGTAGTTGCATCGACGAAATTTTCTGCGACCACAAAATGAATCTTTTTGTCATCACTTAACTTTTTGAGTCCAGGAATTAGATCTAATAATGGGTGAACATACCTTTTACCATCAAGTTCTGTCCCCTTCACAATACTTTCAACGCGGAAATTCTGAATGCCAAATGCACTCATTAGCTCGTTTAACCTGTCATACCCAACAATCCATGTCTCATTTTCTAAGGATACGTAGGCATAATCAGATTCTGGATTAACACCTATTAATTCATCGGTTACTAAAGTAAAGGGCATTGTAGTCCATACGACCAAATACGTATTCGCCTCCTTCAATCGCATTTTGTAATAAAAAGATGGATCCTCAACAATTTTGTATCCCTGATTAACTTCAGCGTTGCTTAATGAAGTTTGACATGAGGGACAATATGCAACAACTCTAAACCATTCCCTAAGAATTCCGAGTTCCCATGCCTTTTTGAGGATTTGCCATTCCCTTTCGATATATGTATCTTTATAGGTCCAGTACGCCTTGTCATAATCAAAAGACATAGCGAGAAGGGAATCAACTTTGATCCATTTTTCCGCGTTCTTTTTTATCAGATCCTTACATTCTTCAACGATTTTTGAGATACCCACCTTTTTGATATTCTCCGCTTTACTTCCGGTTAGTCCTAAATTTTTCTCTGCCTGTAATTCAACTGGCAAGCCTTGAGTGTCCCATCCTGCTCTAAATTCTATCTTATTCTTTTGCAGGGTCTTATACCTGTACCAGAGATCCTTTATGATCCTTCCTCGTAAATGCCCAATGTGCGGTTCGCCATTAAGCGTTGGGGGTCCCTCGACAAATCCAATTTTCTCATTGGAAGATAATTCATTTTCAATTGTTGATCTTTGATCAATTTTTTGAAGATATGAATTGATTTGAGATTCTATTTCTTTTGGATCATATTTTGGCCCGAGTTTCATGAATGCGAACGTCAATTCTTTTCACTCTTTTATAATTTTATCAAATTCATGATAACAATCTGAAATAATTCGATATCGAGTCAATAGTTATTACAAATGGTAAATTCATCATTTAAGTTGAACCTTTTCGAATATAAATAGCACCAGTTTACAAAATAGTATGACAACAAATCAAGGAATTGGCTCTATCAAGCAGTCACCTGACGAGTGTTCAGCGATTATAGAAATCCCCAAGGGTAGTAATAAAAAATATGAATATGACACGAAAAGCGGTTTTATCAAGGTAGACAGGAGATTGTTCACAGCAATGTACTATCCTTGCAATTATGGATTTTTGCCAAATACTTTAGAAAAAGATGGAGATCCCGTTGACATACTTGTACTGGGAGAAACGCCATTGGCGCCATTGTCTCTAATTAAGGTAATACCAGTAGGTATACTTCAAACTGAAGACGAAGAAGGTCATGATTCAAAAATCGTCGCAGTTCCGACGTCGAAAATTGACCCAAGTTTCTCTGCTATTCGGGATATAGAAAACATACCACAGTATTTGAAAGACCAAATAAAACACTTCTTTGAACATTACAAAGAATTAGAGAAAGGGAAGTTTGTAAAAATTTCAGGTTGGGAAGGAAGGGAATCGGCAATAGAAAAAATTACACAGGCAATAGAGAGCTACGAAAAGGGGCAATCAGACTAGAGAGCTTTGAATTGTTCACTCCATCTCATATATGCTCGAATCATGTCCCCACTGACACTTGGTTTTCTCATTTTTAAAATTTCTTTAAAATCAGACTCTGTAATCGATCGTGTACTAGCATCACTATCCAGCCCCTTGCCACTTTGAAACAACTCATCTACTACTCGTAGTTGTACTGATTGGCATATGTCTTTGACGTCACTGCCACTATAACCTTCAGATAACTTTGCAAGATCTTCGATTTTTAATGAAGATTCCATCTGCAATCTTGTAGTATATTGACCAAAGAGATTGATTCTAGAAGCCCTATCTGGAAGCGAAACATAAATCCTCTTTTGAAATCGTCTAAGAAAACCTGCTTCCAAGCTCCAAGGTTTGTTAGTTGCACCGATGACATATAATTTTGATTCCCTTGATTTTCCGTTTATACCATCCATTTCTGTAAGGAATTGATTTTTTACCCTCACTTCGCCTCCAACTTCGCTATTTCTGTTACCCAAAAGAGAATCAATTTCATCAACAAAAATCAAGACGGGAACACCTTCACTATCATGTAATTTGCGAGCCATTGAAAATAATTTAGAAACATTTTTTTCTGCTTCGCCGAGCCATTTGCTCATCATTGATGCAGCGTCGACATTAATGAAATATCCATCTA
>DAIRDV010000085.1:0-5026 GCA_036795955.1 Nitrososphaeraceae archaeon
GGTAGTTGCAGATGTACTTAAACCTCAAATAGTATTGGATATTGGACAAGGAACTAGTAATAGTACTAAATGATGATAGTAGTATTTGATAGTTCAATAGTTTGTAGTTTACCTATAATCAAGATTATTATCATAATTGATGATTTCCCACTTTACTGTTTTTAAATTTAGGTATAATATTCTCAAGGAGTATTTTTTCTAGTCTACATGATCATATTATCATTCGACTGAATATTCATAGGAATCATGCCATCATATAATATTACTAATCCCATACTGCTCAATATTCCTATAACAATGAGGGTGATTCCAACGCACCTTGCAATCCAAATGCCCTTGGGCCAAATTTTTTCTCCAAAGATTATTGCAGCAAATATGCCCATCCATGCGATATTCATCCACCCCAGCGATACCATGATTAAAAAATAAGGCCAACAGCATCCCAGGCAATAAAGTCCATGGTATACCCCCATTTTGACTGCTCCCGTTATTCCATTGTTCCATCTCCGCATGAAAAAAGACAATGGAGATTCACAATATCCAATACACGTGTTCTTTAAGGGAGTAAACTGATATATTCCTGACACAATTAAAATGCTGCCGAATATGAAGCCAAGGCTTTTAGAATCTTGAAACATAACGATACTATTCATAGGAATTGACCAAGCCAATAGCAATCCCAACCCCGTTATGGACCAGATCGCGAGATACATACCAACAAAAACACCAACTTTAAATGTTGATTGTCTTGGTTGAAGAGTTTCTGTCGTTGAATCTGAATCTGACTGTTTATTTGCAAGTAGCTTACTATAAACCAAAACCATTGGTACTATTGCGGGAAACATCATTGCAGCCATTCCTAACGTCCAACTTATGACAAACAGGATTATCAAGAGTGGATTATAGCTTTCCATGATTTTCATCATTTCTGGTTGATTTACTGATAGGAACCAAGATATTCCAGAAATAGTGACAAGTGAAACAAGGATAATTTTTTGCAGTTTATTCATTATCAATTTACACTAGAAAGATTAGAATAAATTTGATCCTATAGCACTGCTAGAAAAGTATCATTCCGAATCATATTTTTGAGGCTTTAGCATTTTTTGGACTAATTGGTGAGTAATTTTGTTGATAAATATAGACGATGATATGGGCTTATATGGCTTTTAATACCAATTAATACCAAGATATATATAGTATTGTGTGCAGAGGATATTACATGTCTTCAAGCAAGGAAAAAAATAGAGAAATATTCAACATCACTTTAGACGAAACAAGATCCACTGTCAAAAGAACAACCGACGAGGCAATTAAGGAAATTCCAAGATTTACAAAAGCAGTCAACGAATATCAAGAAGAGACAATCCAAGCGACAAAAGATATTGCAGATAATTTTCTTGAATCTCAAAAGGAAATTATTCACTCGCTGCAATCTTTATGGATACCATACGTGGAAAATGTGCAGAATTCATACTGGTCATATTGGACATCTCCAAAGAGAGTCACCGAGAATTATGCAAGAGCGGTAAGCAATATTACCGACAGTACTATAGCATCAACTAGACTAGCAAACAATGTACTCTTTGCAACTATGGATGCTTGGAAAACATCGTTACAACATGCAAGGGACAATGCAAAGGAATATTCACGACTAAATTCTAATGTCGCAAAGTCATTTGAAAATGTTGCAAAAGACAGCCTGAGAGATTTTTCAGCTAGAGAAGAAGTACAAGCTCACACACGACAATAAGTTATACTGTGATAGATTTCTAATTAATCTATCATTTTTATTTCATCTTAGTTTTAGGTATCTGAATTGGAGTTATAAGCTATTTTGAATAGAAATAAGCTTGATTCTTTACGATGAACTTTAGGTAAGAAACCCAAAGTATTACTCATGGAGAAAAGTGATGGGACTGTTGGGAGAAAGGGATATGTCACAAAGATGTCTCCATTACGTCATTGTATCATCGGAAAAGGAGAATATCAATCAAAAAACCCTGAGCTCGATTTGAAGCGAAATGAAGTTGTTTTTTCAAACAGGTCAGAAAGCTATTGTATTTCAATAGTAGACATAGTTGGTTCTACCCAAATTACTTCCAAACTCTATTACTCAGGCAAAATTAAGAAATTCTACACAGTATTTATCAACGAAATTGCAAACATAGTCAAGCAATATGACGGAAGAATATTAAAGACCGTGGGGGATGGAGTAATATTTTTCTTTCCTCAAACATCAACAATTGAGAATATTGAATCATTCAAGCAGACATTAGAGTGCTTACTTCAAATGGTTTCTTCCCGTCAAGTGATAAACTCTAAACTTCGTAATGAATCACTTCCTGATATTTCATACAGGATCAGCGCAGATTATGGCAAATTAGAAGTAGCAATGTCTGGTGAAATAAGTAGCTCTTATGATCTGTTTGGACCTACCATAAACTTTTGCGCCAAAATGAATAGAAGGGCACCACCAAATGGAATAGCAATAGGAGCTGATTTGTGGCGAATCATAAATTCTTTCCCAAGACTTACAGGACGCTACCACTTTCAAGAAATAAAAGAACTATCCTGGAAGGAGAACAGATATTCATATCCAGTATACCTCCTCAAATCACCTACTGAATTGCTTAACCGAAGATCAGTACTGTCAACAAGAAGTGATTCTGTAATTGAACCAAGGGCTGCATCAAAGGACCTAAGAATAATGCTGATAGATGATGATCCATCAATTTCGTTCCTGTTTACACAATATCTTAAATCGGCTGGAATGGTTGTTGAATCATTTACTGATCCAGAAAAAGCTCTGACACACTTTATGGAATCAGATTATCGTCATTATGATTTGGTCATTACCGACATCAGGATGTCTAATTTGAATGGATTTGAGCTATACCAACAATTAATGTCCCTGGATCCAAATCTTCGAGTAATATTTGTAACTGCTCTCGATATTGCTCAGGAAATAACTACGTTACTTCCTGAAGTAAAGCTGAGCCAATTCATTATCAAGCCGGTGAACCCAAGTGTACTAATTAATAGTGTCAAACAACATGCAAGTAGACATATTGATGGAGTATAAAGGATGAGACAAAATTAAGGAAAAGTGAATGGAGTTTGTCTCGTACAACACGAATTATCTTTGGAAAAGGCAATGCGATAAATACTGAAGTTAGTATTTTCCACAAAGCAGCTACTCGTATCGACACGTGTATGACTTATACTAGACCTTCACTGGCCGTTTCCTTGAGATCGATCAAGGGTGCATTTTTAGCTGCAAAGAGAAGAGGAATAAAGCTCAGGTATATCACCGAGATTAATCACATTAATTTTGAAGATTGTAAAGAGCTACAAGGTATCGTTCATGAATTGAGACATTTGGATGGCGTAAAGACCAATTTCATGCTAAGCGAGAGAGAATATCTTGCTCCTTTGATTCAAGAGAAAAGCGAGGCTATAGCATCAGAACACATTTACAGCGACATGGCTCAAATTGTCGAACACGGTCAGTGTATATTTGATACTCTATGGAGTAAATCCATTCCCGCCGAGGAAAGAATTAAGCAATTAATCAATGGTGAAGTTGCTGCTGAGACTAGGATAGTTGACAGCGATGACGAGATTAAGGAACACATTATTCATCTGTCTGAGATCTCATCCACTCTGTCAGTCGTGTCAAATCATGGTGCGATGCAATTAACTTACAACACCTTTTTGGAATTATGCAAGAAAGTATTGGATAAACGGAAGAGAGGAGAGGGGGACGGTATCAGATGGATAATGAGAATTGAAAAAGATAGCATTGATCTTGTCAAAGAGTTTCTAAAACTTGGAGTAAAAATAAGACATGTCAAAAATCTGGCCCCTATTAATTTTGCGGTTAGTAAACATGGACTTATTGCTACTGTAGAAGAGATGATTGGTGGAGGAATGATCCAGAATCTATTGACTAGTAACGAAAGATCCTACATAAAACACTTTACTTCAATGTTTGAACAATTATGGAAAGAAGGTGTTGATGCACAATACCGAATCAAAGATATCGAAGAAAAGATCGGAATAGCAGAGATAGAAATAATTCGGAATCCGATAGATTCCATAGCACGTGGTTGGGAAATGGTAAGGTCGGCCCGAAAAGAGATAAACATATTATTTTCCTCCCCGAACGCACTTAAACGACAAATTGCAATGGGCGCTTTACCACTCTTGAGAAATGCTTCTGAGAAACAAAAAGTAATGATTAGGATGCTAGTTCCATCTTCTGACGAATCGGATCAACTTGTACAAGAAACAAAGTCTATTGTTGCTAATATAGATATTAGAACCATTAGTAGTAGCCCGGAAACCAGGATCTCCATACTTATTGTAGACAATAAGCAATGTTTGATATTAGAACTAAAGGACGACAAGCAGGACACGTCATACGACGCGGTTGGCTTATCTACATATTCAATTAGTCCCACTATAATATCGTCTTATTTGGCAGTATTTGAGAGCTTTTGGAAACAAGCGGAACTTTTTGAAAAGATGAAAGAGGTCGAAATATTAGAGAAGGACTTTATTAATATTGCCGCTCATGAATTACGAAATCCCATTCAACCAATAATCGGTTTTTCAGAATTGCTTTATTCAAAGATTGAAAATCAAGAACATCGACGACTTCTTGAGGAGGTAATATTAAACGCAAGAAGGCTTGAGAAGCTTGCTCGAATCATGTTGGACGTAACTCGCATAGAGAACAAGTCGTTAATTTTAAAAAAAGAGATTGTCGAAACTGGTAAAGTTGTACGGGATATAATCGATAGTTATAACCGGAAACTGGGAGAAAAAAATGCAGTGAATAAAGGTAAGAATTTGGAACAATTGATGATAATTCAAAATGGAGTAAAAGACTTAGAGGCTACTTTGGACAAAGTCAGAATAACAGAAGTCATTTGCAATATTCTGGACAATGCTGTAAATTTTAGCCATGAGGGGAAGATAAAAGTTGTACTCAAAAAAGAGAAACGAGACGGACAGAATT
>DAIRDV010000086.1:0-4982 GCA_036795955.1 Nitrososphaeraceae archaeon
CATGAAAGTATATACAAACAACAGTACAAGTATTCAAGTAGTAGATAATTCGACCGGCAAGGACATATTTCAAAACCTCACCCTGGCTGATTATAATATAGGTTATTCATATTTTTCTGATGGCGGATTTGTCAAAATAGCTAATCTGACAAGCTCACCACCATTGAGTAATACATTCCTTGGAAAAATTACAATGATCTCCAAATAAATATAAATAGACAGGATCATTTTTGATAAGGATTGAGTAAATCAGCGGTAATCATAAAGGGCGATGGAACTGGTCCTGAACTTGTAAACGCAATGGTTCATGTTCTTGAGGAATGTAACTCAAAAATCAAGTTGATTCCATGTGAAGCCGGATCTGAATGGTGGACAAAAAACGGAGGCAATTCTTACATTTCAGAAGAGGTATGGAATTTATTAGAAAATTCTGATGCATGCTTTAAAGGCCCAACTACAACTATTCCTACTCCGAATGCTCCAAGAAGTGTTGCAGTTAGTATCAGACAAAAGTTCAATCTTTACGCAAATGTGCGTCCTATTAAAACATACAAAAATTCTGGACACCAATTAGATTTCATTTGTGTCAGAGAAGCCACTGAGGGGCTATATTCTGGTATAGAGTTTAAGATAGGCGATGATGCAGCAATAGCTGTTAGAAAAATAACCCGTAATAAATGCGAGGCGGTGGTTGGGCACGGATTTAGACTGGCTGCTGAAAGTGGATTTAAGAAAATGTATGTTATTACAAAAAGGAACATTTTGAAAGAAACCGATGGCATTTTTTGGAACGCTGTTCAAAACTTACAGTCCGAATTCAAAGACATAACCGTAGAAGAATATTATATTGATAACATGACTCAGCAGTTGGTGAAAAATCCGGACAGATTTAACAAGAGCATATTACTAAGTACAAATTTGTTTATGGATATCGTCTCAGAATGTGCATCAGGTCATGTGGGCTCAATTGGTAACGTTTATTCTGGAAACTATGGTGACAATTATGCAATGTTCGAACCTGCACACGGCAGTGCTCCAAAATATGCAGGACAAGATAAAGTTAATCCGGTGGCTACAATCCTTTCGGGTGCTCTTATGGCGAAATATCTGGGCGAAGGTGAAATATGCAATGCAATCTTCACTGCAACCGAAGAAATAATCAATGATGGTAAGTATCTTACCTACGATTTGGGTGGTTCTTCATCTTTGAGTCAGATGGCAAATGAAATCGCAAATCGAAGCAAGTCATATTTATCTTAATCATTATACGAAGATGAATAACGTTGTTACCAACTTACAGCTTCAATTCAAGAATCTCTAGCGTTTCGTAAAATAGCGCTTTTTGATCTACTTTTTTTACCTTTATATTATTTTTTGATAAAAAGTCGTCTAATTTTTTGCTATCTGAAATACTAGATACTATTATTAGGATTTTACCGCCAATTTGCAACTTGTCAATAGCATCTTCAATAAAGTCAATTGTAATTTCAACACCCGTCGGCCCTCCATCAATTGTTTTATCAATGATCCCTGTTGAATTTGGAAGATACGGTGGATTAGTTACTATGAGATCAAATTTGATGTTGTGCAATGCCGATGCAGCATTACAGCAAATCACTCTTTGAGTTCTTGAAATGTTAATCAGACGCTTTAAAGAGGAAAAATTGATGTCGGTTCCTATGACAGTCTCAAATGTTTTTGCCAACTCGGTTAGTACGATCCCACTACTGGTACCAATTTCCAGCGCAATTTTGCCGCTGTAGTGTTTTACCGTATTGGCTAAAAATATAGAGTCATCAGAAGGTAAGTACAACATCTTTGTAGATGCAGACCAAATTTATAACTGTACAATATTTAGTCTAAGCTATAGATTATATTCTTGCCATCATAGGTCGTTGGTAATTTTTATTAGAGTATTTGCATCTAACTGGTCAATCTTCTTATTACCATAATCCTTGATATGTAACAACGAATCAGCTCTTCTGTTCCGGTTACTAAAAAGGTACTCTAATCGGGCCACCATATCCTTTGTAATCCTATTATTCTTTTTTTTCATTCGAATTACACTGGATTCAATTTTTGGCGGCGGTAGGAAGCAACTTTTCTCTACGTCAAATAACGAATTAATTTCAAAGCAATACTGTGAAATTACCGAGACGACAGAGTAATTTGCACTTCCAGGAGAGGCTAGTATTTTTTCTGAAAATTCCTTTTGTACCATGACTACAGCTTCTCTAAATTCGTGAAAAGCCATCCATTTAACGAGGTCTTTTGATCTGGAGTAAGGAGTGTTTGATAGAAAATAGTTAAATTCAAAAATACTTTGAGCAAAGAAATCCTTGTTGAATAATTTGACATTTGAATTATTGGCTAGGTATTTTTTTGCGTTAGAATACAATTCTAAGTCAATCTCATAAGAATAGACTGATTTGGCGAACGATGAAATCTCTTTAGTAAGATAACCAAATCCCGTACCTAGCTCCAATACGACATCTGATTTTGAAATACTACAAGAATCCACAATTTTGGCAATTGTTCTAAAATCTATTAGAAAATGTTGACCCAGGTAGGTCCGCTTTTCATCTTCCAACGAACAGTGTCATCCTAGGCTCCTTGGTTATCTCCTCATCAATCCTCTTTGCTATTAACTTGTGTATGTCTTTAAGCCCAATTCTGGACTGGATGTCCGCAAAGGATGTAAATTTTTGTTTTTCTCTTTCATTAATTATGCTCATCATATAGGTTTTACCAATGCCCGGTATCAATTCTAAAGAATGAATTCGGGGAGTTATAGGTTGAGCAGAATTGATGTAGGTAATAAACCGTTCCTCGCTTGCAAGTACAATCTTTTCTATGATTGATGGCAGTTCATTTTTTGCCGATTGTGAGATGGAATCATATTGCAATTTTCCGAGAACACTAATTATCTTGT
The DNA here is from genome assembly GCA_036795955.1 of Nitrososphaeraceae archaeon. Classification (GTDB taxonomy): domain Archaea; phylum Thermoproteota; class Nitrososphaeria; order Nitrososphaerales; family Nitrososphaeraceae; genus TA-21. The sequence goes on from DAIRDV010000086.1 coordinate 2,933, forward strand.
TCCTTCCTTCCTTACCAATATACACCCTTTCACCTAAATCAAAATTAACATTTTGGACTCCCAGTAATTCTAATAGTGTTAAACGACTTTCTCCTATTGCTTGAATAATTATACCTTCCCTACCTCTGATGGTCTGAGATTTACCTCTAAGGGAAAAATCCAATACATATGCATATTCTTCAAACTTGTGACTATGTAGAGCATAGTCATGACTAGTGTGTCTGCTGTGAAAGTTATTTTGGCTAGTGGAATCCAATTACTTGCAATAATGTACTGCGTACTTTTTAAGTTTCATGCACAGACTTTATTTTTTGCAATATATTTTCTGAGGTTGACGTAAGTATTAATTTCTTCCATCCAAAGGTAAATGCCCTAATTTCTTCAAGAGAACTTGGGAGAATGTTGACAACCTCCACAGCCTCCTCCTCAGTAAGACCACATTCACCTACTAGTTCACCTACTAGTTTTTGTGCGTCTTTTCCCTTTATTTTTGAGAATTTATTGACATAATCATAGGTCCATCGCTGAATTTGATCCATCTCGTCAACCTGCTTTGTTTCTAATATCTCCTTAACATCAGGGAGAGTTATCATTTCCTTTTTTGTAATTTTTGTCAATCTAACAACATCTTCTATTTTATGGGACGAATGTGATTAAATTTGGTTTGAAGAAGCTTTTGTTTTTCTCCAACAAGTATACCAACTTTTACAGTTCTTCGTCCAACTTCTTTTATTTGGCCTACCCTGCCCTGGAACCTTCGATGTGGCGTTGTTTTATGCTCCCTGGGATCAATAACTACCACGACTTTATCACCTACTGAATAATTAATGAGTAAATGTGAAAGACCCCTTGGCATATTTCCTTTAGTCATAATATGTCTGGATTTTCTTCGTATACCATGAGACTTTGGCATGGTGGATTATCACTTTCCTCCTTAATTTAATATTATCTAGTAATATTGAAATGGCGAGTTTTACATCAAATACAAGAAAGAGATCTCAAATTATATCATTTTTGAACCGTTATTTTTGAGGATCTCCGATTCCTTGATCAGTTAATGCAAATAATATCTCTCTTTCAGAATGATAGGGACTATCAACCATCCTAGCTATCCTATTCTTACCTGCTTTTTTCAGGTAAAGCCGATAAGTACTCGTGTGTGCCATGACGTTTCCGCCGGTGGCTTTGTTGGGATCTCCAAAAATTGCATCTGGAGAAGATTGTATCTGGTTTGTTATTACAACTGCTATTTTGCATGTTTCTGCGATTCTCAACAAGATGTGTAACAGTCTGTTAATTCTTTGTTGTCTTTCTGCCAAAACTGATCTACCTAGAAATTCTGCTCTATAGTGAGATACTATCGAATCTACTATCATGATCTTTATATTGTGCAAATTAATGATGCCCGGTGATTCTTGAATAATCACCTCCTGGTGCGAGAAATTGTAAGCTTTTGCAACAATCACATTCTCCAGAGCAACACTGGGATCAAAATTTCGTGCCGAAGCAATATCTGAAATCCTCTCAGGTCTAAAAGTATTTTCTGTATCAACATAGAGTGCTTTGGGTGAATTTCCATACTTATCACTCTGCTGTACGGTAACGCAAAGAGTATGACAAATCTGAGTTTTTCCAGTTCCAAATTCTCCGTATAATTCAGTAATTGCTCTAGTCTCAATTCCACCCCCAAGTAACTCGTCGAAATTTTTTGAACCGGTGGTTATTCGATATTCAGATTTTCTTTTTTCATAAATTTGATTCGCTGTAATAAAGGGTTTATCAAAAACACCAATTTCTTCTAAAATCTCCCTTGCCCTGTTGCACATTGTTGTGCATTTATCCATGGCTATTCCTGTGGCCTCCGCAATATCCGTAGGACCCCTAATAACAATATCCTTGATGGTTTTAAATCCGGCTTGCCTTAGTGAGGTCTTAGTTGCAGGACCAATTTCACTCATTGTATCAATATCAAATGACTCTTCATTACCATCTTCGGACAATCGCCTTTATCATGTAATATCTAATAATGTCGTTCAATAAACCTTGTTGT
>DAIRDV010000087.1:0-4972 GCA_036795955.1 Nitrososphaeraceae archaeon
TTTCCCAATCCGTAAAACCCCGGTTGTTCTCCCCGCTTTGAAAGTCTTACTTTTTCTTTGATTCTTACTGCTTCATAATGTAATTCGGCAAGTTTGATTTGAATCTTGGATTCTTCTGTATTTGATCTTAATCTAAAGATTTCAAGAATTAGTTTCTCTCTATCAATAATGTCAATCTCACATAATTTTGCCAGATTATATTGCTGTGTTGGTTTCAAAACTTCATCAAAAATTACAAACTCAACATTCAATGACTTGACTAATTGACTTACTTCATCCGCCTTTCCTTTGCCGATACCAAACTTTGATCTTGTTAGGTGTTTCTGAGTTACAGTACGTGTTACAGAGTATCCGGCAGATTCCGCTAATGACATTGCTTCGTCGGATATGTGTTTAATTGGATAAGTGATAAGTAGTGAAGATCTATTCACTAGTGTCTACCTCCGTATACAAAGATATCCGAAAAAATCTTTCCAGTTTTTTGGTAAGCGCTTCATCAGGTTTTATTGAGCCACTTTCTATTTTCCGTAAAAAAGAAGATCTTTCATTTAATGAAAGTCCTAATTGTTCATGCGTAAGTCCTTTGGTCATTCTGGATTTTCGAATAACTTCAGGAAGATCGCTGATCAAAATCTTGTTGTCTTCAAATGTTATTCTTTCAGACTTTACTATTTTCTTTGGTCTGGGATAACCCGTTTTTTGCACATAACGTTGGTTGGTTGATGGTCTGGCAGTTTTTTGGACGCTTTGTTGGTTAGTTGATGGCTTGCCCCTCTTTGAACATGATTTGCAAACTGTAAGCAAATTGCCTTCAACGTAAACTCTGTCAACCTTTTCGAGTATCTGAATTCCGCAAATTTCACAAGTAGCCATGGATAGGTGCTGTTGATTGAACATCTAGTTTATTTTTTTCTAATTTAATTGCTAAATTTCACAATTCAATGAGTCATCTTGAAGGCATATTGCCGTATGTCAATCGGATTCCACCTCAAAAACAAATGAGATTTACTTTTATGTGATTTTTGAGATTTAGAAAATTTGAAAATTCCAGATATGTTTTAAATACAGAAGTAAAATACAGTAACCAATTCATGAAATCGGCCGAAAAAATTTCTATTCATATAGATGCACTCTTTGGTAGGGGAGTTTCAAATGTTTTACCAGAGAATATTGGATTTACATACTCTAAAAAAACAGGAAGAATCAAGAGTTTTGGAATCAAAGACAAACTCGTAGGAACATTAAGATCAGACGGAGGAATAGCACTTACTATCTTTGGTGCTTCTGTATTTATGGACCACGGCACTTTCAGAGAGAATTGCATCATTCCAGTTGATGATGCTCTCCCCTTCGTCAGCGAGGGTAGGTCTCTATTTTGCAAACATGTAGAATGGTATGGAAAAAATATCAATATTGGATCAGAAGTAGTTGTTATAGACAGGAGCAACACTGTTCTTGCGGTAGGAAAATCAGTTGTTAGCCAATCCCAATTAGACAGCAGAATTGGAGATGTCGCTGTAAAAATTAGAGAAGGAATAAAAAGTAGAGGCGAGCAACAAAATCTATGATGCGCGGAAATCGCGATATGAGGCGGATGCTCGACAAGATGGGCCTCAATATGCAAGAGATGACAAATATTGAAGAGGTTGTTATTAGAACTGATTCAAAGGAGATCTTCTTAATTAAACCACAAGTAATTGAAATGAAGGGCAAAGAAAGCACTATCTTTCAAATTGTTGCGGGGGATATTGAAGAAAAAGAAAGAGAAGTTCCAACCTTTAGTGAGGAAGACATAATCCTGGTTATGCAGCAATCTTCAAGTTCAAGGGAGAAGGCTATAATGGCCTTGACTGATACCAAAGGGGATATTGCGCAGGCAATACTTAATTTAACAACATGAATCAAAGAGGCAAGGTAATTGTCGCCAATTAATGCAGAGTTAATATATGGTTACAGGAATTTCTGATAGTGTATATGGCCGCTGTTGAAAAAATAATTACAGCACTGTCTGAACTCGAAAAGGATATTGATACTTTGTCAATAAAAGTTCAAGATATGAAAAAAAGAATCTTGTCAAATTCTGACAAAGAGATTTCACAACTCAGGGAAAAGGTAATAGAAGTTGCAAGGACTGAGTCAGAAAAAATTGTGGCAACGGCAAAAAACGAGGCAGAAGAGAAATCTCAGAAAATTATGCAAGATGCAGAAATTAATTTGACAAAATTAAAAGAAAATACTAAACTTTCATTTGATAAATCTGTAAAGTTAGTAGTAGACTCTGTGTTAAACAAAGGCGACACAATCTAGCAACAGAATTTTAGAAAACAACACTCAAAAAATTTAATAATAATTAAGACTAACGTTATTTTGAATGGAAAGCCCTTAGAGACAAAACAAAGCTCTAATCAAATTGTAGTAGCTACAGTAGAAGGTCGGCCATATTATAAAATCGTCAGCATGCTTAAAGCCATGAATATCAGTTTTTCTTCTCTGTCGCCCGAAGAGGCATCAAGGACAAATGCAAAAATAATCATAACTACCAAGAATGAAGCATCCTTATTTGCAAGACAAGATCTAATTTATGACTTTCAACTTGATACATTCCCGCCCGTTTTTAAGGCATTGTTATTGAAAAATTTAAATGGTAACTATTTTGAGGACATTTTAGTTGTGGGAGTAGATCCTGGAAATAGGATTGGAATTTATGTATTCTATTTACACACAGAATTATACAGTACAGTTCAGAGCTCATTGAAGGATGCGATAAAATTTATCACGAATATTCTTTCTTGTATAAAATCCAGTAAGAAGGTTCTCAAGATTGGGAATGGAGATTCGATTAAATGTAATCATATTGCGCAAGAAGTCAAAAATCTAAACAAGAGTGTTAGAATAGAAATTGTTAATGAATTTGGCACATCACGTAATATTCTACCAAATTGTCGCAGAAACAGGGATGTGGGCTCTGCCAAATCCATAGCCATGCGACCCGGACGCATGTACTAACATCATATAGCCTTTTATCTAGTAAGATGATGTGGCGCTTGGTGTAGAAACACCAATTAGTATTATTCAGGCGAATTAAAATCAATGAGAATAAGAATATGAATTAATGTGAAATCAAATGATTTAGATATCTTGAATTACCAGAATATTGATTGTTTTGCAATGAGCGAACCTCATCAAGGAAATTTTACAGAGAAGAAAATAATCTTAAATTCAAATCGCGTTTTTTTTCTAAAATTCGTCGAATTTAATAATGGTTGTTTTGTTTCCTTATCTGAAGATTTGTGCAAAATTGGCGGCATTCATGTTTCTGTTGCCTCTAATAATAGAACTCAAAGTGCTAGGGTAATACCAAACATAAAGGATCCCATTTTCATGAAGACTATTTCGGAAAAACTTTCATTAATGACCAATGGAATTACAATAACAAACTTGAACAACAAAAATCCATTGACATTGAGCGAAATGCAAGAGTTGATGAATGAAGTATTAAAATTGTTAGAAACAAAAACAAGTGATTAACTATGAAAAAATTTGAATTTGACAAAATACGAGGCTTTACTGATTTTTTAAACGAATTAGAAAACAATGATCAATTAGTAAGAATAACAAAATTAGTAGATCCAAAATTTGAACTTGCGGGGATTGTAAGCAAGTTAGATAAAGATAAGGCAATAATTTTTGAATCTGTAAAAGGTAGCCAGATTAAAGTGGCTGCAAATGTCTTGGGTACGAGGTACAGAATTTCTCTGTCAGTAAATTCAAAAAATGAAAACGATATTCAGGAAAGAATTAATGAAGCAATAAGAAACAAGTCCGAAATTAGAAATATGACGGACAAGAAAATTTGGGATAAAATTTCTAAAAACCTATTTGACCTACCTATAGTAACGCATTTTGAAAAAGACTCTGGAGCTTTCATAACGTCATCTTTAGTCATAGCAAAAGATAAAGAAACAGGCAATCAAAATCTATCAACTCATCGGCTGTTGAGGTTGGACAAAAAGAAAATGGCCATAAGGATGGTAGAAGGGAGACATCTCCATAAATGTTTTACCAATGCTAGAGATCATAATGAGGACTTGCCTGTTTCTATAATAATTGGCACCCACCCAGCGGTATCGATTGCTGCAGCTTATCAGGCACCTTATGGAGAGAATGAACTCAATATTGCAAATTCGTTAATGAGAAATAAATTGTCCCTGACAAAGTCTCCTGGTACAGGACTATATGTTCCTACAAACTCTGAGATCCTTTTGGAAGGAAGGATTCTCGCAGACGAAACAGCGGAAGAACAAATGGTAGAGATGTTACGAACTTATGATATTAAAAGGGAACAGCCCGTATTTGAATTAGATAAAATCCACTTAACTAGTAATTCTATTTACCATGACATCTTGCCCGGCTATGGAGAACATAGATTATTGATGGGCCTGCCGATAGAATCTAAACTTTTTCACAGTGTGAAGGATGTCGTTGCAGGAACTAGGAAAGTTCAATTGACAGACGGAGGTAGCAATTGGCTCGTTGCGGTAATTCAGATAAGAAAAAGACTGGAAGGAGAACCAAAAAATGCAATCATTGCAGCATTCGCGGGACATCCGTCATTAAAAATTGCAATAGTGGTAGATGATGATATAGACCCGAACAATCCAATCGATGTGGAGTATGCAATTTCTACCAGGTTTCAGGCAGATAAGGATCTCATAGTAATCCCAAATTCAAAAGGATCAAGTTTAGATCCTTCAAGCGATCAAACTAATCTATTAACTACAAAAATGGAAATAGATGCAACTGCAACGCTATTGAAATCAAAAGACAGATTTGAAATTGCGAAAATACCTAGAGTTGAAAAAATTAGATTATCGGACTATTTGTGAATAACTTTAATCTATGAAACTGGTCGCATATACGAATTCCCTTTTTTAAATCCCAATTTTGTCGTTTATAATAGATTAAATATCCA
>DAIRDV010000088.1:0-4933 GCA_036795955.1 Nitrososphaeraceae archaeon
ATTTTCTGAAAGAAAAAACAGAATTTTCAGTCATAACAAACAAGTTTGAAAATTCTAGTATTTAGTTAATCTACTCTTTTTCGTTTTCCGGATCTTTATCGAGCGTCCAAGGAAACCAATGTCCGATGATTTTTGCCCAGTCTATTTTCAACGCAAAATATATTATTACTCCTAGGACAGCAACGCTCGCGATAGTTACTACTATTAAGTAATCTATGTTTGTTGAATTCGACATAAGGTTGTTTACAAATGGTTTTCCGAAATAGATAGCTCCCAATACAAACATTTCATTGAATATGAATTTTCCCAAAAAAGTTGCAATGGCAAATTTCCAAGGGCTATATTTGGCAAGGCCCAATGGAATATATACTATATCGTCAGGTATTGGACTTACAGCAGCTATAAATGCCCCTATTGCGCCATATCTGCCTAGTAGTCTCTGTAGAGGAACCATTTTTCCCTTAATTTTTGAACTCAAGATGTTTCTACCATAATAACTAGCATAAAAAATAATCAATTTTGCGACCACTGCTCCAATGGCACTCGAAAGAGAGATTAAGGTTGGATCTAAATTATCATTAAAAGCTGCCGTAATAAGTACTGGGAAATAAGGGATAGGTACAAAAACAATAATACTTCCAACAAAACTAATTAGTAATATACCTAAATATCCAAAATCGTCATAGAATGAAAAAAATTGGTCAATATTCAATTCTTCTCAGAACTTGAATTTCTTTCCTAATATGCTCTACCAAAATACACTTCAGTGGTTCCTTCTTTTCCGCAAGCAATGCATGAAGAAATATTCTTTCTAGTATTAAATGGAACGATTCGAATATCTGCTGTAGTCTTTTCTTTCACACTATCCTCGCATTCTCTCTTTCCACACCAACTACAAGCAACAAAACCTCCTGATGAGTCAAGAATCGAGAGCAATTCATCTAAATTGTTAGCAGTTCTCGTGTTAGTTAAAAGGTAATTTTTAGCAAGATGATACATGTTAGATTGTATGTTTTCTAAAATTGACAATATCTCGCTTACAAGATCTTTTTCTTTGACATAAAATCTTTCCTTGGTATCCCTCCTTACTAACTCTACTTGTTCTTCTCGAATATCTCTAATTCCTATGTTGATCCGCAATGGGATCCCTTTCATTTCCCATTCATTAAATTTCCATCCTGAGGTGTACTCGTCTCTATCATCCGTATAGGCTCGAATCTGCGAATCCTTTAATTTATTTTCTAACTCACCTGCTTTTTGTTTCACAATTTCCTTGCTTTCGTCCTTATAAATGGGAACAATGATTACCTGAGTTGGCGAAATCTTTGGGGGCAATATAAGGCCCTTGTCGTCTCCATGAACCATAATCATGGCCCCAATAATCCTCCAGGAAATTCCCCAAGATGTCTGCCACACAAAATGCTCGGACGTGTCTTTGTCTAGGAATTTAATATCAAATGGCTTTGAAAAATTTTGAGCTAAATTATGTGAAGTGGCCATTTGCAACGCTTTTCCATCTGGCATTAGAGATTCTAGACAAGTAGTATAATTTGCACCAACAAACTTTTCTTTGTCTGACTTGAGTCCTGATACGGTCGGTATGGCTAAGAATTCTTCAATTAGCGTTTTGTAAAGATCCAATATCATACTCACTTGATCGTTAGCCTCTTTTTCATTAATGTGCGCAGTATGCCCCTCCTGCCATAGAAATTCTGAATTTCTAATTAACGGTTTGGTAGATTTTATTTCTGCTCTTAGGGCACTGTTCCAAAAATTCAATTTTAACGGTAAATCTCTGTAACTTGATATCCATTTTGAGAACATAGAATATGCGAGGGTTTCTGATGTAGGTCTAAGAGCCAGTTTTTCAGCGAGATCATTATTTCCAGATTTTGTCACCCAATAAACCTCCGGCATAAATCCCTCAAAATGATTCTTTTCGACAGTAAGGAGACTTTCTGGGATTAATACTGGAAGAAAACCATTTTTGTGACCGGTCTTTTTGAATTGGTCATCAAGTAGTTCCTTAATGTTCTCCCATATTGCATAACCATACGGACGAAGGATGATGAAACCTTTACCGGGGGAATAGTCTGCGATGCCTGATTTTAACACACATTGAGTATACCAATCACTGAAATCATCTGATTTTTTTACTGTTATACCTGCTTCTTTTGTCAAGTTACATTACTACGAGATTCTAAATTGTTTTATGAAAGAGGTTCTCCTTTACAATAGACTTTGCCCATAATTCTGCTATGAAAATTACTGCATACGTAGCATTGTATGAATCCTAATTCCTTTTTAAAAACTGGACAATCAACAGCCTCCAGTTTCATTCTCTTTAACATTTTTGGACTCACTCCCTTTAACTTTAGTTTTCCCTTATCGTCCATCATTCCAATGGCATGCAGTTCAGATTTTGCTTTGTCATCTAGTTTGATACTTTTTTCTACTCCCTTTATGGGAACAATGTATTTTGTATCCTGACTCTCCTCACTCATGATTGTCTAATGATGTTTAGTTCATCTATATGATGCTTGCTATCGGTATATTTTTTTAAGTGAAAAACAATTGCACGGATGCGTCATGGTTGGATATTAATTTTAAGCTGTGAAATGATTATTTATTCGATACTTGTGAATAAAAATATGGATGATTATTATGGGATTCTTGAGTTAAACAAAAACGCTTCAGTTGACGAAATAAGAAGATCATTTAGGGTCCTCGCTTTGAAATATCATCCAGATAAAAATAAGAACTCAGGATCCAAAGAAAAATTCATGAAAATAGTTGAGGCGTATGAAGTATTATCAGATTCTAACGGAAAGAAAAACTATGATGAATCAATTACTGTAAAAAAGAATACTCCTAAATACGATTATTCCTGGACACCATCAGCCGATTTTGATAAAGTCTACAGTTATTCGAGGATAAAGAACACGTACGTTGGAGGAGGTATTTGGGACATTGGTGAAAAGGCAACAAAGGGCATGTGGAAGGCCACAATTATACTGCTTGCGGCACTTGCTTCCATGGCACTGCTTATTGTATTACTTCCTTAGTTTAGTTGATGTCATATGTTTTTCCGCTTCTTGGGAAAAGCAGGTTTAGTTTTGACTGAATACTTGTACCAGAAAAACGCGGCCAACGCCAAATTTGCAATTGAAGCAAGCAGGAAAATTGGAGAATTAGTCTGACTAAATACTGCAATACCGTAAATTCCAAAAATCATTGCAGCAATTGCTAGAAATTTTAGCTGAGTAGTTGAAATTGGCAACCATATTCAAGTGTTTTAATCAGTATAAAAGTCAAACTCTTAGGTACCACTTTAATTCATAATGGAAACTGCGATGAATGATCAATGTGTTCTATACTGGTTTACAAATTGGTATTTGTTCGCGCTTGTGCTGAGAATTTTTCATCATGTCCATTACTAATTTTATTTTTTTCTTACTTTGACCACAGTTGCCGAGATCATTATTGAGATAATGTTGCAGTATGATGTCTATCTCATTATATGATAGACCGAGTTGTTTTTCAGCTAAATGTCCCTTCCATAATCTTGGACTACTGGGTTGGTTGACAATTCGATTCGGTAATCCTAGTTCCTTACCCAACAATTTTACTTGACTCTTGTAGAGGCCTCCTATAGGAAGCAGATCAGCTGCTCCGTCCCCAAACTTGGTAAAATAGCCTATCATTAGTTCGCTCTTATCAGATGTTCCCAATACCAGGAGATTTCTTAGACCTGCATAGTGATACAACAAAGTCATTCTAAGTCTTGCCGAAATGTTTCCTCCAGATAACTTGGTCCTAGGTATGTGATTTAGCAAACTGGTTTTTGCACTTTCAAAATGAATTTCATTGTAATTTATTTTCAATTCATTTGCCAAATAGCGGGCATTGTCTATGTCTTTTTTTGGTGTAATTGCTCTCTCGGGCATTATCAGAGCCAATACCCTATCTTTTTTTATGGCTTTGCTTGCCAACACCAGACATACAGATGAATCAAGACCGCCACTTAGTCCAATAACAACTCCATTCTTCTTTCTTGATTCTACTTGTCTTGAAATGAATCTTGTAATATTGTTAGAAATTTGTTTGTAGTTTAAAGAAAGTAAATCGTGATACATTGTTATTTTGCTACCGGGGGTTTGGAAAACGTATTTCTTTGATCAAGGTGATAATTAATGGATACTTGTGGGTCTTTCTGCTTGCCTGTTAAAATTCCCACTACAATATCATCCTTTTTTATAATCTCCTCTTGTCTGAGCTTTTTAATTCCTGCGGGGACCGCCCCCGATGCCATTTCACAATCAAACCCATTAAGCCCAACCAGAGCCATGCCATCACTCATTTCTTTGTCGGAGACCTGAGAAACAACTCCGTTTGTAAATGCAATTGATCTTAATGCTTTGATCAAATTTGCAGGCTTACCTATCTGGATTGCTGTGGCCTTTGTATGGGGTCTTATTCCATTCTTGTCTTTTTCATCGTAGTACTCTTTTATCAAACTCATGTCAGGTCTTCCTTCATTCCAAGTGAGTTTTTTGCTGCCGAACAATCCATTTGTCAATTCAAAAAAGGTATTAGCTCCTTCTGAATTAACGACCAATAATCTTGGGATTTTTTTAATCCATCCTAAGTCATAAAGTTCCATTAGCGCCTTACCACAACTAGATGTATTTCCAAGAGCGCCCCCGGGATAAACAATCCAGTCCGGTGGATTCCAGTCCAGGTATTCTAGTGCTCTGTATACTATTGTCTTCTGTCCCTCAATTCTAAAGGGGTTGATGGAATTTACTGTGTATGCGCCCAGATGTTGAGCTTGATTTAACGAATATGTAAGAGCGTCATCAAAGTTGCCGTCAATCTCAATTACTTGAGCTCCAAACTGGAACGCTTGACCGAGTTTACCTGGTGCAATTTC
>DAIRDV010000089.1:0-4905 GCA_036795955.1 Nitrososphaeraceae archaeon
AACTAAAATATTTATTTTTTTGCAATCCAAAGTTGATTTTTACAATTAGGGTTTGATATTGATCAATTATGACTTGTTACTATGAAAAGTAAATGTAAGTCAATTCATTTAAAGTTCGAAGGTAACGAAAAAAGTGACTGATGGATTAGACCTCAGGTTAATAGATAAAATTTATGCCGATGAATTTAATTCCTTGATTACCAGACTCATGTAATCACGAATATCATTTTCAGAAAGCGATGTTTCAATTCCACTATTTTCTTTCATTTCTGCCGACGTTTTTTCGGCAATGGCAAATACCGAAGTTTGCAATTCTCTTTCCATTTGTGCTGTACCAATACTATCCAATAATTTGGACTGCTCCATCACGGATTTTCTTATTGCATTTCGTAAGGTCAAATCTTGAGATAGCGTAACAGCGGCAGAGTATAGACCAACATAAATCAGGTAAGTAGAAAGTCCTGTGAACGCTGTAGAAATAAGGCCAAATGGCGGATATGCGGCTTGTGAAACTGTGGCTGAGCCAGCAATATAGAATATAAGCATTCCATAAGCAGCAAGTATCAGATATTGTCTTATCGCAGTTTCAGCTCTCAACGTTCTTGCAACAGAAAGAAATGCGGCACCAAAAATAATGCCCGCAACAACCGAAGACATTGAAATTAGTAAAATATTGTTCATTATCTCAGTATCGGTTTCCCCCGTCGGAGAAAAAAATCCAAGAACAAATAGGGGAAAAGCTATAAGATAATAGACAAGCGCAAATCCCATAATACTCCAGAATTTGGTTCTACCTATTTTCTTCATATATGGTCTCAAAAGTATGACAGTGCTAATCCATGTCAAAACATAAGCTACTCCTGAGACTATTTCAGTTACTGTTCCGATTTGACTCACTAAAGCGTTCGGGTCAAAATCTGGGAAAAAAGCCACACTTGAAGATAAAATTATTTGAGACTGTCCTTGTATCCATACAAGGTAATTTGCGAGAAGAAAAACACCATTTACGACATAGGCAACCATAGAAGCAGTTAGTATTAAAATCAATATTTTGCTCTGAGATTCACTGCGAGAAGCTATTGATTTGTACCACGAATAAAATGCTCGAGCAAGTAACACCATAATAATAATCCATAATCCATAACTGATCGCAATAGTTAGAGCTATTGCGAGAGTATTGTACTGTGAAGTAAAGAGTATCTGTAATATGACAAATGTTATTATTCCAATTAGGGTACAGTGAACAACCGTTACCACTGTATGTGATTTTCCGAGGCTTAAAATCTTGGCACCTCCCTTTATCCCTATTTGCTTGATATGTGACAAAATAAAGAACCCTGTGATGGCAAATATTATAGCACTGCCAATAAACAGCAGTATTCCTGCATTAGAAGAGATTATTTCTGGGATAAAATCTGACACAACTCCCACCTCTGAATCTATTAATATGATAGAAACAACTATGCCAAAAAGGACCAACAACTTCTTGTCGTCAAACGTTCTACCAAAATCTACTAATACACTACCACCCATGTCTTCTTCCCATAGTATTGGAAAGAAGCTTAATTAATGGATCTCTTGAAATACCTATTCGTTGTGCCCAAACATTTGTTACGCTTGCAATATAACTTAAATTTTCATATAATTCCATTTTTTACCTCATCCATACCTCTTGGTATGTCACCGAAACGCTCAAAATATCTGAAAATGACCACGATCTGCTAAGTATTTCTTAGGATTTGTAGAATAAACTTCATAGATCTTGAAGATGTCGTAATGAGCTAGATATTTCTTGGAAAGTAGATTATTATAGTTGTACTTTGCATCATAATTATGAGCATTACCAATCTGAATACCTTTATTTTGAACGAATCTAAATTCCCAAGTTCTTACATTACCAACACTGGAACAAAAGGAGGTATGTTTTGATTATGAACATTGCAGACTCTGAGGCTCCCTATGAAATAACAGCGAAAACGTGTGAGTCCAATGGAAATGGTAGGAAAGTGATATACTCATTTGTAGAGTCGTTTCACAACCTGTCTAAAGATAAGAAGGATATAATAATTTCCGAAATACAAGCTTGCGAGAGATTACGAAAGTACGCAAGAGACGAAATCGACAGAGAAGTAATCGAGATAGAAATATCGGATTTGAAAATGGCATTAGATTTATTGACATAAATAAATATTAATTAATTATTCTTGATACTCTTGATAGAGAACTTTACCAAAGATATAGATGATTGATAAGTTAAATAATAAAATAGAGTCTTTAAGTAGTCGAATCAACAGACATACTAACGTGTTTTTCTCTTCTTAATCACCCTATAAAATAAGTCAACCATTACTGGTAGCTCTAGATAATCTATTAGTATGGCAATCCACGACAGTAAATAAGGAAATTCTAATAAACTGGATTTGAAAAAACTACTGTATACAACCTCGTCAGTAATCCAGAAAATATGAATAACTTGTACCCCTAGCAGTCCTAAGAATAAATAACTTTTTTTTGCGCTAGATTTGTCCCTGCGTATATTGTATGAATAAAATATCAAACCCGATATTAGTGCAGGAATTTCAATATAGTCGATGACCACGAAAAGTGGCAGTAGGTAGTTAGGTGCGATGAAGAAACTTTCTCCAAATATCTTTTGGAGAACAACGTCAGTTGTAAGCCAGTATAAATGAAGAATCTGCAATGAAATCAAGAAAAACGTAATTTTTAGATTTAGATTCTCATACCGATGATAGAAATTGACGAATTTCTCTATCAAGTCGAAGTTGGTTTTGCGACTTTGACTCACTATGAAATTGTTAACGAAAAAATATAAGTAGATTATTATCCAAAAATGTGAAACGAAGATAAATTGTCTTGGATTTAGATCAAATTGTTAATTTCTTACAAAAATCTGAATTAAAAGTATTAAAACATACATAACAATATCTACCATCATACATTAGAAAAATCTTATATAAGATAGATACTATTATTATTCATGATATTTAGAAAGGGCGTAAAATCATTAGCTTTACCTGATGTTCTGAAGGATCTTATCATTGACCATTCCCTTGACAAAAAACAGATTATTAACATGAAAGTTGATGATCTAGCCTTGATTTTGGAATGTGATTTTGAAACCGCGAAAATAATTCAAAATTCTGTAAGATATTCTTCTAATAAACCAATGTTGCATGAAATGACTGAATTGGCTTAAGAGCCAGTTTTCATTTCTGCTAACGCAAATTCTATCGCCGATTTTGACTGTAGCTATTGTCTTGGGTTAATACAATGGCGCGGCATCGTTGTCGAACTTGCCCGGAAGTTTTCTTATCCTCTTTAGAAATGCCTCTTGACGAGCACGCAGATCGTCTAACAATTCTGTTCCCATGTGCGAAGTATTTGGAAGATCTTGAAGATTATCCGTCACGCTCCCTAAGGTTAGCTTACTTTTGTCTTTTGGAAGCAAAGTAGGAGGATTAATACCCAAAGGGTATATTGGTGATGGCAGATAATTGCCTGGCATATTTAGTTTATTTAACCGCAAGAACCTGTCAATCAGGCTTCGTGGATCATATGACATGATTAATGCTGTATCCAATTGACTATAATAATTTAACTTGCAGTTATTCTTAATCACACCAGTATTTCCGTAAACTCCATTCAAATTATTATCCTACTCGGGATGGACCTACTTTCAATAAAATAATGGATTAACATGGTTCCGAAAATTACATAAGTCTGGGCTACGCATATTATCATACGATAAGAAATATGTCAACGTGTATTTGTGGCCACGACATAAAGTGGCATTGGATGGACATGCATCAGCAAAGAAGATGTGTAAATCATATCTCAAAATCCGATGCTTGTCCTTGTTTGAAGTATGTGGACGAAGAAGAATTAAAGTCGGTCGTGCGATAGCATACCACTTTCCCATACTTAATTCGAAACTCCGAATTTGTTTGCTCTACACTTCCAAATTCAAATTCAAGTTTATAATGATGAGATTCGCTTTCAATTCATTGTTTAACTCCCTTCCATTCTTTTAGAAAATTTTCATATTGAGAGCCTGCAGCTTTAACAACTCCTAGTTGATACATCAATGCAAGATCGTCACGAATAGCCTTATGCTCAGAAATTTTGCGATCATTACCAATTGTGAACATATGTACTGCTTGATATGATATTTTGTTTCCTGAAGGTGGAATGAAACCGAAGAAGCTTCCAGTATGTTTCCCTTCAACAGAGACAATGGCAATTACTTTATTATTTGACGACAAACTATCTATTAATTCATAGTGTAGATCAGAAATGGCTTTCCGGAGGTTCCTCACAGTATCAATGAATTCTTCTGGCCCCCTCATTTTTGATCTAACCGGGTCCATCTGTGATTCATGATTATAGTACGTAGGACCAATAAAATCAGAAACGTTTGCTGTATCTCCTGTATTAATTGTGTCTATGACGCTTTTTATAAGTTGAATATTGTTATTATATTTAATTGACATAAGAATTAGTCTATTACTTTCTATATATGACTTACCAGACTAAATCATTATAGAGGGTGTTACTATATAATATCATCTTACCCTTGGCAGTATATGATAACACTTTAGTTACATGTTTCTTTGTTAAAAATAGCTCTTTTGTTCAGAATAGTTAAATCTTTATCATTCGACTTATTTCTTCATGTAGTTGTATGAACGTAAACCCATTTGGAGTGGTCTTGAAGGTTCTATTGATTGCGTCATACTCAAGCAGTCCCCGTTGTATCAACAATTTTGAATATTCTACCACTTGTGCATATGTTAGATATGAACCAAACATTATCTTACTACGAGTTATATAGGCTCCAGAACCGGCAGTACGAAGAATAGACGCAAAAATCTCTTCCCGACTACG
>DAIRDV010000090.1:0-4901 GCA_036795955.1 Nitrososphaeraceae archaeon
TTTGTCTATTACAGTTCCATGAACAAGTTCGGTATCAGAACTAGTGCCTATTTTTTCCTCTATCTTAATATCATCCACCTCAAGATTGCGTCTTGTAAAATCGGCGATGTCGCAAATTCCGTCAACAACAAGACGGGGAATTAATATTTCTTCTGTGAAATGAGATACAGCCTTTGATCTCAAACAAGTCTCAACTAGATATTTCATTATATTTCTATCATGGTTAGTTGTTTTAATGGAAACTTCTTTGACGGTCTGAAGTGCCAGGTGCAATGCATTATGATAACCATCTGAAATTCTACTTGGAGCTATACCCATTTCTAATAGATGTTCTGCTTTTTCAACTAGGGCTCCTGCAAGAACAACAACAGATGTAGTGCCATCTCCTACTGCATTATCTACCGCATTGGATGCTTCAATAATAACTTTAGCAGCAGGATGTTCAACATCAATCTTTCTCAGAAATGTTCCACCATCCTTAGTAACAGTCACTTCACCGAGAATATCAATAAACATTTTTTCTAGTCCTCTGGGACCTAGAAAACCTTTAACAAGATCAGCAATCAGTCTTGCAGCTAATAGATTGTATCGCCTAGCTTCAGTTCCATAAGTTCTTCTAAGCCCATCACCAAATAACTGCCTGTTTACATGATTCATGGAAGACTTGTCTAATTGATAAATTGAGGACAATTATAAATATCTGACTTTATGATAAATTCTGATGCTAGATGTTTTTATCGCCTAGAGAAATTGATAAATTATACATTTCGATGAGTGCAGAGGTAGCGAGAAAAAGAAAGACAAGGGGTTTGAAACTCAATTATCCTGAATCAGTGGCATTAATAGCAGATCACATTTTAGAAGGAGCGCGAGACGGAAAATCAGTTTCTGAACTTATGAGATCAGGAAGACATGTGTTAAATAAAGACGATGTACTGCCCGGAGTTCCAGATCTAGTACAGAGCGTTCAAGTAGAGGCCACGTTTGATGATGGTACCAAATTGGTGACCGTTCATAATCCTATTGTATGAGAAGTGATTGAAAAATGATTCCTGGTGAATATTTTTTGTCAAATGAACCAATATTGGCTAATGTTGGGAGAAAAACAATAAAAATTAAGGTAACGAACACAGGAGATAGACCGATTCAGGTAGGTTCACATACACATTTCTTTGAAACTAATAGAGCATTGTCATTTCAAAGAAGCAGAACATTTGGATTTCACTTAAATATTCCGTCGGGAACATCACTAAGGTTCGAACCTGGGGATTCGAGAATTGTAGAAGTAACAGAATATGGGGGCAAAAAAACCATTTTTGGTTTTAATAGTCTTGTTAATGGTAAACTAACACAAAAACAAAAAGAAATATCACTTTTGAAATTAAGGAAAAAGGGGTTTAAGGAGGAAAAATAATCATGGTTCTAAAGATTCCTAGAAAACAATATGTAGAGTTATACGGTCCGACAAAAGGCGACAAAATTAGATTAGGCGATACTGATCTTATAGCAGAGATCGAAAAAGATCTGTTAGTATACGGAGATGAACTAGTTTTTGGAGGTGGTAAAAGTATTCGAGATGGAATGGGACAGGCAAGTGGAGTCATGAGCAAATCTTCACTAGATCTCGTAATAACAAATACTATACTTATCGATCCTTTGCTGGGTATTATAAAAACAGACATTGGTATTAAAGATGGGATGATTTTAGCAGTTGGCAAGGCTGGAAATCCAAATGTGATGGATGGTGTGGATGGTAATCTTATTGTCTCTGCAAATACCGAAGTTATTTCAGGAGAACACACAATATGTACCCCCGGAACGATTGATACTCATATACATTTTATTTCACCTCAACAAATTGTAGAAGCAATATGTAGTGGCACCACTACCATGATAGGTGGTGGTACCGGTCCTTCTGAAGGTACTAAAGCCACTACTTGCAGTCCAGGACCGTGGAATATTCATAGGATGTTGGAATCATTAGATGAATATCCATTAAATTTCGGATTGTTGGCAAAGGGAAATGATTCATTAGAGCCTGCACTCTTAGAGCAAATAAATGAAGGAGCATGCGGTTTAAAACTTCACGAGGATTGGGGTACTACACCCGCTACTATAGACGCGGCGCTCCGAGTTGCAGACAAAACAGATACACAAGTAGCAATACACACAGACACACTTAATGAATGTGGATATGTGAATGATACAATAGACGCCATTTCCGGAAGAACTATACATACATATCATACGGAAGGAGCTGGCGGAGGACACGCACCGGATATACTAAAAATTGCCGGCGAAGTCAATGTTCTTCCTTCATCAACCAATCCAACGAGACCATTTACCGTAAACACACTTGAAGAACATCTTGATATGATGATGGTCTGTCATCATCTTAATCCCTCTATATCAGAAGATGTTGCATTCGCTGAATCAAGGATAAGGGCTGAAACAATAGCCGCTGAAGATGTGCTACATGATATAGGAGCATTAAGCATGTATTCTTCTGATAGTCAGGCTATGGGTAGAGTTGGAGAAGTGACAACGAGAGCCTGGCAAACTGCAGACAAAATGAAAAAGATGTCGGGAAGATTAAAGTTGGAGAAAGGAAATAATGATAACCTGCGTGTCAAGAGATATCTAGCCAAACTCACTATTAATCCTGCAATAACACATGGAATTTCAGATTATGTAGGATCTCTACAACCGGGTAAGATTGCTGATATAGTAATTTGGACGCCACAATTTTTCGGGATAAAACCAAAACTCATTATTAAAGGTGGCTTTATAGCATACTCTCTTATGGGAGATGCAAATGCTTCTATTCCAACGCCAGAACCTGTGTACTATAGACCTATGTTCGGCGCCAAGGGCAAAGCTAGATATTCTACATCAGTAACATTTACTTCAAAAGCAGCAATAAGAAATGGTCTTCGAAAGAAATTGGATTTGAAGAAAAAACTCTTACCAGTGAAAAACTGCCGCAATATATCCAAGAAAAGCATGGTGTACAATAATTTGATACCTAAAATAGAAATCGATCCGGAGACTTATGTAGTCAAAGTAGATGGTAAGTTGGCAACCGTCGAGGCCGCAAAAGAGCTTTCACTGTCGCGATTGTATAACCTATTCTAGTTTAATATCATTGATCTTGGGAATAATAATGCTTATATATTTTGCAAATACAAATTGATTCATGAATCCGGTTCGCAATGAAAAAGAAGTCGAATCAGTAGCAAAAAGAGCTACAGAGGTGCTTTATGGTAGCAATGTTGAGAATCTGAAAGTTAGAACTCTTCTGCCATTTCCAAATGAGCAGAAAAGAGAGGCCTGGGACGCTCAAGTAACTTTCTTACTTGATGGTCTTCAGTATACTGTAGACCTATTGATAAATGAAAAAGATGGACAAATTACAAATGCAAGGCTGATAGACACGATGGTTCCGTTATAATATCAAGTAAAACACTGGAATTTATCCTCCATTGGCAATTCACTCCAATGCTATTATTTGAGTCAACGGAAAAATAAAGCTAACCTAACTTCATTATATTACTCAAGCTTATCTCATAACCACGCATAACGAAATCCCAACCCTGCTCTCAATATCAATTTCTTCATAATTAGGTTTACCTTCTCATGATGGTAAGGATAGCGGTTGGTTTGATTGTATCACAGAACGAAGTTTTAATAAGGCTAGTTTTTGTAATGATGGTCTAATTCCTTAAATCTTCAAAGGAAGCAACTATCGTTATAATATTAAGAAACAATCCTGTTTGCGATATGGCTATTTTATTTTTGATAAATTAGGCAGTATGGTGTTTTAAGAGGAGCTCGATTCATTTGATTCTGTTTCCTTTCCCTTATCAGGCGAAAGTTGATTTCCCTTGCCTTTTGCTGCTTTCTTGGTATTTTCAAGATATGCCACAGTCATTGCAAGATTTCCAAATCCCATTGAATTTAGACTTTCTGAGGGAATCATTACTATGGTATTACCCTGAATTTTAATGGATTCGTAAAGCATATTGGATTGCCTTAGGGCGTATGCAACCGGATTGTCTGAATATACAGTTGATGCTTCTTCAAATTTTTTAGCCACTAGGACTTCCGATTCTCCATAGGTAACCCGTGCACTCTTTTCACGTTCAGCTTGAGCTTGCATAGACATTGCTGCTTCCAACTCTCGTGGAATAATGACCTGTCGAACTTCAACCCCAGTTACTTGAATGCCCCAATCAATAGCTTCCTGAGAAATGACTGATTTGATGTGCAGGTTAATTTCCTCTCTCTTTGATAAGATATCTTGAAAAAGAGATGATCCAATATTGTTTCTTAATGTAGTCTGAGATACCTGTTTTATCATTTCATTAAAGTTTTCGACGTTTAATATAGCATCTCTAGCTCTGTCTTCAACTATTTTGTATCGCAATATTGCATCAATTGTAACAGGAACATTGTCTTTGGTAAGCATTCTTTCTGCAGTGAATTCTCGTACCTTTTCGCGAATATCGACCACCAATACGTTTTCAATAAAAGGTATTCTGGTTCGCAATCCGGGTCCGATTTGTCTATTAAATTTCCCAAGTCTAAGTATAACAGAGCGTTCGTATTGCTTTATGACAAAAAGGAATGATGCTACTATTGATACCATTCCAAGAACGGTAGTTCCTATAACAGCTCCTAAACTATGAAAAGTTATTCCTATAGAAATTCCAAGAAGTAGAATTGCAATGCCAATAGCCAATAATCCCCCAGAACCTCTATGAGCTACTACTCTGTCAAATGACAAAGAATCTTGAGTCATCATTTTCAATCAAATTTGTCTAATCTATGATTTAGCATTTTCTGTATGCAAAGGTATGTTGCAGTAAGGAGCCTTGAAATAATGTCACAATAATGTCAAA
>DAIRDV010000091.1:0-4833 GCA_036795955.1 Nitrososphaeraceae archaeon
GGTATCATATTTATCGGACCGTCCAGTGAGGCGATGGCACTGACTGGAGATAAAATGAAATGCAAAGAAATAATGAAAAAGGCACAAGTACCAACGATTCCAGGAAGCGATGATATACTGGAAGAAGTTGACAAGGCAGTAGAAATCGCTGGAGAAGCAGGGTATCCTGTACTACTCAAATCAGCATACGGTGGAGGTGGAAGAGGAATAAGGTTCGCAGACAACGAAAAGCAGCTTAGGGAAGAATTTGAAATGGCAGCTGCAGAATCAAGAGCAGCATTCGGCAAGTCTGGGCTTTATGTAGAAAAATTCCTTCAAGGAATACGACATATTGAATTCCAGCTTGCAAGAGATTCCAGTGGAAACGGAAGACATCTATTTGAACGCGAATGCTCGATTCAAAGACGCCATCAAAAGTTAATTGAATTTTCACCCTCTTCGGTCGTAGACAAGAAAACTAGATCAAATATAGGTGAAATCGCTGTCAGGGCAGCAGAATCAGTTGACTATCTCAATGCGGGCACGGCAGAGTTCTTAAGGGATGCAAAGGGTAACTTTTATTTTATTGAGGTTAATTCTCGACTCCAAGTAGAGCACCCTGTAACAGAGTTAGTTACGGGAATTGACCTTGTCAAGTTACAGATAAAAATTGCATGCGGTGAAGAAATTCCCTTTAAGCAGTCGGACCTTGAAATTAACGGTTCTGCAATAGAATGTAGGATAAATGCCGAAGATCCATTTCATGATTTTGTTCCTTCAGTCGGACTGGTGCCAGACTGCAATCTTCCATACGGGCCTGGTGTTAGAGTAGATACTTACCTATATCCCGGATGCAGTGTATCAGGATATTATGATTCCCTGGTGGCAAAATTGATAACATGGGGACAAGATTTCAATGAGGCAAGGGTAAGGATGTTCAATGCCTTGGATGAATTTAAGATAGAAGGCATAAACACTACTATTCCTCTGTATAAGACCATAATGAATGAGAAGAACTTTATTCAAGGAAATATTTCTACAGATTACTTGGAAAAGTATGATATGCTCAATAAAATGCAGGACGAGTTAAAAGATAAACAACTAAAGTCATCTGACTCTTCCATAGCAGCTGCTTTACTTTACTCAGAATACTTGAAAGGACAAAGTGCCATTAATTCATCGAACAAGCTTTCATTATCTAAATGGGTAAGAGCGGGTAGTCAGAAAAATGGAATTTAAGATAGATAATCTAGATAACGTTCTGACGGGTTCAATATCTGAGTCTAGTGGAGATGGTAAAATCATAGCTACCATAAATGGTAAGAAACATGATATACAAATAGTCGGTCTTAAAAATGGTATTTTAGAGTTTATCATAGACAACTCTTATGAATCTGCCAAGATATTGGAATTTGGAAGCTCGTACATTAAGATGTTGATGAACGGAGAACAAATTGTTCTTAAAAAACATTCAAAATTGACTGAAATTCTCGAAAAATCAATGGCACTTGGCGCATCATCTACAGGTGATAACAAGCTCTTCAGTCAAATTCCTGGACGAGTAGTATCTATTATGTTAAAGTCAGGCGACCAATTAAAAAAAGGCGATTCAGTAATTGTACTAGAATCTATGAAAATGCAAGTTGCTGTAAAGGCCCACAAAGATGGTCAGATTAGAGATATAAAGGTAAAAATTGGAGATACAGTTTCAAGAAACGATGTTGTTGCCTTAATTGAGTAATGATATTATTTACGATATTATTCAGTTATCTCAAAAAAATATTAGACAGCATTAGACCATCCAGTTTTACACTGCATTTTAAGTTACAATTCAATTGTTGATCTCTTTTAGTTTATCTTTAATTTCATCGTATTTTGGTTCGATAAGCGGATTATCTGAAATCCACATATATCTAATAATTCCATTTTTATCCAACAAGAAAATTGACCTTTTAGCTGCATTGTAGTCCTTTAAAGGACCAAGATCCTTCATTACTATTCCATAGTTACTAATTGTTTCTCTTTTATAATCACTTAAGAGTGGAAAATTAAGATGTCTATTTATTTTAAATATCTTGTTTGCGAATGGACCATCTACTGAAATTCCCACTACTGCAGTATTGCTGCTTTCGAAATCATTTAGCGAATCTCTGAATACACACATTTCTGTAGTGCATACAGGTGACTCTGCAGCCGGAAAAAATGCTAATAGTGTATTCCTGCCCTTAAACTCCTCAAGCTTATGCATATTCATATCAATATCGGGTAACTCAAAATCTGGTGCTGTGTCTCCTTCTTTTAGATTTGCCATACAATCGATCTCAATCTGTTTAATGTTAATCTTTCTATCAATAATAGACACGTTTGTGTATGCAGTATCGATTACCTAGATTGTCTTTTTGTTTATCTGATGGACATTAATGTTCTCATTACTTTTGTAGCCTGATAAATCTAACACAACGTGCTTGAATCCTAGCTCCTTTAATTTTAAATCTACTATTGACAGTTTGTCTGTGTCAAACATTTCTTTTATTTCTAACCTGCCAACTTCAATTCTTGCCATGTCTTGATTATCCCGAACTCTAACTTGCCTTACATTGAAAATAGACTTTACAAATAATTCAGCCTTTTCTACTCTTCTTAGTTTTTCGAATGTTACTGGAGTTCCATGTGGTATTCTTGATGCCAGGCATGAGTTAGACGGTTTGTCAAAAACTGTCAAGTTGTTAGACTTCGCGATGTTCCTTACATTCAGTTTATTGATTCCAAGCTCCACAAGTGGACTTTTTACACCGTTTTCTCTAAGAGCTACAATTCCTGGACGATAATCCATCAAATCATCTGTATTTGTACCATCGACTATCAATTTCACCTCCAAGAGTTCCGCCTCTCTTAACAGGTAGGTTGCAAGTTCCGTTCTGCAATGATAACATCTCATCGAGTCATTCCTAACAAACTCTGCATTGTCTAATTCATTGTATTTTATTATTTTATGATCGATGTCTATTTCTTGCGCAATGTCTTTTGCAGATTTTAATTCGTCAGCTGAAAGTGTATTATAATCTGCAGTAACAGCAATTGCATTTTTATTTAATGCTTTTTTTGCTGCCATAGCAACAACAGCACTATCAACACCTCCAGACAACGCAATCATGGTCTTTTGATTTTTATCCTGAAACCATGAAACCAACTTTTGATATAGCATTTCTTCCAAATTTATCCTCTGTTGTATTTTTTGAAAACCTCATAGTATGCTATATCATATATCCTTCTGTATGGAACCTTTAGTTTTGTTGCAATTTTTTTAATATCTTCATACTCTGGCTTTATTATTTTAATGGTTCCATCCTTACTCTTTGAAAGCTTCACTTTGACTACAAATCGCTGATTCCCAATGGTAATCTGAGTTGTAATAAATGATCTGGGAATCGTTATTCGATTTATCTCACGTACTCTGCATCCAAGTGAACCAGTTTCAATTAATAGTAACTTAACTAGGTAATCATATGATGTCTTGTCACTAAGGACCTTTATAATAAATGATGGTCTATTTTTTTTAGAGATGCCTTGAAGAACGGTAACATCTTTAGCCCCATTTGCATACAAGGTTTCGATCATATTTCCTATTGTCTCGCCTGTAACGTCGTCAACGTTTGTTTCAATCTCATATACACTTTCTGATTTATTATCTACCTTGGAATTTGACTGACCTACCACTAATCTGAGTATATTTGCGACCTTCTTACCGTCTTTTTGACCAGCGCCATTTCCAATTTTTTCGGGAATGAACGGAGGATAATAGGAAATATGTTCAGAAGCCAAATTAACAAGCATGGATGCGCCAGTTGGCGTCGTAAGCTCGCCATCAATTTTACCTGGAACCAGAAGTATTTGCGAGTTCCTCAAGATTTCTAGTATTGCATTACCAGGATTAGGAACAATGCCATGTGAGAACTTTAACATGCCGTTACCAATTGCAACGTCAGTAGAATAGAATTTTTGAGATAAGAGACCCAAATCATCCAATGCCACCGCTGTGCCAATCAAATCTGCAGCGGTATCCACGGATGAAACTTCATGCAAGTGAATATCGTTATGCTTGGTGCCATGTATTATTGATTCTGCCGTGATTATTGTCTTAATTGAATTTAGAACAAAAGTTCTTGCAGCATTGGATAAATTTATCGAGTCACAACACGAGGCCAAAGATCTATATATCACACTGCCCAATCGTGATTTTGTCGAATCCTTGTATTCAAATGATAACTTTGTGCAGGAAATGCCATACGATGTGGTTTTAATGAAATCCACCTTGCGTATCTTAGAGCCTGCAAAATAGTCTTGGCATGTATAAATTGAATCGATGACTTTTTTTTTATTAGCACCTATGTCTACTAAACTACTCAAAAACATGTCCCCTGAAATTCCTGCAACTTGCGAGTCAATAATCACTATCTTTGACATATAGATGAAAAATCTCTATTCTATATCCTGTCGAGATAATTTAAATATTATTGTCCAATTTGCACTTTGATTAGTATTAGTATCACTTGATTCCCACAACAGAGAATGGAAAAATAAATGGCTTTACAAATTATTCCAGCAATTTAATAATGCATATTTGATATTTTACTCATTCATGTCGATAATCTTGTGTGACTATCTTTGTGATCATTTCAAAATATTGACGGTCTTTAGTAATACTATGTTTTGTCGTTTTAAAGTAATCTTATTAAGGAAGTATTTCATCATGAGCTTTTCCTAATTGAAATTAATTATTGATGTAATCTATTAGGTTGGTAATAGAGTCAAAATTACCCACTTCAGTCAGGCTATGGGCATCGCTACCCAGAT
>DAIRDV010000092.1:0-4802 GCA_036795955.1 Nitrososphaeraceae archaeon
TAAATTATATTTGTGATTTGATTTGGTAAATTCCAGTCATGGCTAACACGTGTTCATGGATTGAAATATAATAAATTAAATTAAATACCACGAAAAGACAACAACAATATCGAATGACACTAATTTCTGGTAAACTGATGTATATCGGTGTCATATCTGTTATTATAATTGCCGTCGCTTCCTATGGATTATTTTTCTACTTTCAGAGGATCAACGAAACGAGTATAAGAGAAAGTATATTTGAACAGGAATTAGATCGTCAGATAAAGTCGACTAGTTCAATTTCTCAACATATTGGCTCCGACCTGCGGCTGGTAACCGCCATGCTTCAGCAATTGGCTGATTCCACATATTTGCAAAATGAAATGTTATCGGGAGATAATGTTACGAAATTACTTGAGGAAAAATTTGAACAGCTTAACACTGTCACTAAAGTTGATAGCCTTTTGATTACGGATAAAGAAGGTATCATAACCAACCAAGAGGTATCAAAGGGTCTGAAAACCTTTGTGAATATTGATATTTCATCTAATGAATATATGAAACAGACAAGAGAAACGCACCAACCTGTATATTCTAATGGTTTTACAGGAATAGATGGCAAATATAGAATAGTAATAACCTATCCGATAATTAGTATACATGATGGTCATTATATTGGAACAGTAGCAGCTACTTTACCTTCAATCCAGTTTTTTAAAAACTACGGAAACGTTAATGACATAAACTCCCAATTTTTAGTGGCGTTTGACACGAAGGCAAGTCTTTTGGCAGTTGGAGCAAGTAACGATCTTGTTGGTAAGAATTTTTTTGGAAATGAAACCCAGCGGTTTATCAATTACAATGAGGTTCTGAATAATCTGACTCATCATTTATTGGCGGGAAATACTGGATACGCAATGTATGATTATGGAAAGGGTGAGCGATTAAATACTCAAGCCCCAATTCTAGTGGGATCAAAACCAGTATATTTCCTTCAAATAGTAACACCAACAGATCGAATATATTTAAAGATAAATTCAGTACTTTTTTCAGAAGGAGTAAAAATGTTCTCCTTACTCACAGGAACAACAGCTGCAATAATTGTTCTTGTCTTCCTTTTAAGAAAATGGTATAGTATATTGCAAGATGAGGTCAAAAAGCGAACCAGTGATCTGAATAAATCCAATTACAAACTGATGGCAGCGAATGAATCCCTTAAAACCAAGGATGAAGCGCAAAATCAATTCATCAATATAGCAGCACATGAGTTGCGGACCCCAATACAACCTATTCTTAACGCAATTTACCTTCTTCAATCTCCAAATTTGAGCCAACAAAAGCGAAATCAGTATATGGACATCATAAAGAGAAATACTGAAAAATTGGGAAGACTTGCCGAAGACATATTGGATGTTACTAAAATTGAGAGCAATTCTCTAAAATTAATGGATGAAAAAATTGATTTATATGATTTAATAGTAAATAGTATTGAAGACTTTAAACGAAATATTCAGTTAATCTACAAGGATCTTATAGTAACTTATGAAGGTGTAGACAAACCTATCTTTGTGAAAGGTGACAGATTGAGATTAAACCAGGTCATGCAGAATTTACTTGATAACGCTGGCAAATTTACCAAACAAGGATCGATTACGGTAAGGACACAACTCGAATCAAATATGGTTAAGATTCTTGTAAAGGATACTGGAATTGGAATACACCCTGAAATATTTTCAAAATTATTTTCCAAATTTGTAACAAAATCCGATAGAGGAACTGGTCTGGGTTTATTTATCGCAAGAAGCATTGTTCAAGCACATGGTGGCAGTATATGGGCTGAATCCGGTTCTAATGTTGGCGCAACTTTTATCTTTACATTGCCCCTTTCAGATCAGGATAGTGACGAGCATAATGTCAGGGATTCAACATAAAATCTTGATGCAAAAATTATCTAGACAAAAAATCTTACTGTCTGTAATCTTGCCTGCTGTTTTGGTTACTTGGATTGCAATAATAACGTGCTCTTCTATCTCTATTCAAAGTGCATATGCGCAGACACAAAATAGTTCATCTCAAGCACCTGCTTCTGCAAATCAATCATTAAAGATTGCTTATCTAACTGATGGTCTTTTTAGCGATGCTGGCTGGGGAGCATTTGCTTATAATGCGGGTCAAGAAATAATTTCCAAGTATGGATATGAAGTAAGTTTCCTAGATAACGTATCAATTCCTAATATAGAAACGACTCTCACGGATTATGCAAAGAAGGATTATGATATCATTATAGCACAGGGATATGAATGGGGAAATCCTGTTATTAAAGTAGCACAAAAATATCCTGACATAAAATTTGTTGTATTCACTGGACAAGTGAAATCTGAAAATGTTGCTTCTATATTCCCAAGACAACAGGAAGCAGCTTATCTTCTTGGCGCACTGGCCGGCATGCTCTCAAAAAACCATACTATTGGTTTTATTGGAGGAGATGAGAAATATCCCAATTTAAAGAATATTTACGAAGGTTACAAACAGGGAGCCTTGCATGCCAATTCTTCAACTAGAGTATTTGAAACTTATTTGGGCGATTGGGATAACGAGTCTAAAGGTAAGTCAGCAGCACTCTCTCAAATTAATAAAGGCGCAGATTTTTTATTGCATGTAGCTGATACGGCAGGGCAAGGTGTAATTCAAGCAGCTAAGGAGAATGGGGTCTATGCCTTTGGAGCTGTCTCAGATCAGAATAAATTAGCACCAGAAACAGTTGTGACATCTTTTGTCCTAGATCCAATAAAGGCATATGATTCTATATTCAAGATGATAAATGGAAATAACTTTACTGGAATTATCTTTACTCCAGGATTAGAATTGACAAAGAATTCAACTAATGAAGATGGAATTGTATACATTGCACCATTTCATGGATTTCAGAATAAAATCCCTGCAGATATTCAAGCTAATTTCTCTCAATTGATCCAAGATGTAAGGAATAAAAAAATCATAATTCCAGAATGATACCTAAATTAGCAACTTGTTTTATTATTACAAATTACATATCTTGATGGTAAAAATTAAGAAAATTAAAGGTTCATTATACATCAGCGTACATGGTAAATTCGTGTGGGTGAGGTCGAACAGCAAGTTCCATGTGTTGCTTTGCAGCATCGTCAATTATACGTTCAATGACATGTTTACCAAATATTGGTTTCAGAAAGTCAGAGTCGGACTTTAATTCCTCAATAGATTCTCTTAAACTTGCTGGTAACTGTTTAATTTTGTGTTTTTCTCTTTCAGCGTCTGTCATCTTGAATATATCAGCATCTACATGATCTTCTATCATAGAATTATTTGTTTCAGTTCTCTTCTTTATACCACTAAGCCCAGCAGCAACAATTGCAGAAAAAGCTAGGTATGGATTACATGATGGATCAGGAGCTCTGAATTCTATTCTTTTCAAATATGCAAATCTTTCTCCCTTATAATGTGCGGGAATTCTAATTATTGCAGATCTGTTACCAGTGCTCCAGGCAATATATACAGGAGCTTCGTATCCGGGTATTAGTCTCCTATAAGAATTTGTGGTGGGGGCAACAATAGCTGCCAGAGCCCTAGCATGATCCAGTATTCCACCAATAAAATACCTCGCTGTTTGAGATAGCTCGGCGTATTTATCATTCGGGTCATAAAACAGATTTTTTCCTTTATTCCAGAGACTTACATTTACATGCATTCCAGAACCATTATCCAATGCAATTGGCTTTGGCATCATTGTAGCTATCATATTATGTTTCTGTGCGATGTTTTTGACAATGTATTTGTAACTTTGAACTGAATCAGCAGTATTAACTAGAGTGTCGTAACGGATATCAATTTCACATTGTCCTGCAGTTGCTACCTCATGATGATGCGCATCACAAATTATACCGAAATTCGAGCTCAATACATCTACACATTCATGACGATAATCCATGAGCGTATCTCCAGGCGGGCTTGGCAGATATCCCTCCCTCAAACGAAGAGTGTAGCCAACGTTTTCTGTCGACCAGGGTGCTTCACGAGAAGTTATTTCATAGCTCTGACTATGAAAAGAGGTTAATGTATTTACTTGAAGTTTATCAAAAACAAAGAATTCTACCTCAGGTCCCCAGTATGAAATATCATAACCGCTTTCTTTAACGTATTTTTCAGCGTTCTTTGCAATTCCACGTGGATCTGCTAGGTACGGTTCTCTTTTCTCACCACCGGAGAGGATATCGCATATGAGTCTGGCCGTTGGATACTTTTCTATCCAAGGAATAAACGCATATGTTGAAGGGTCTGGTCTTATTATCAAGTCAGATTCGTGAATCTCTGTGAATCCCTTTATTGAAGAACCATCAAGTTTGGGAAGCCCGTCCTTAAAATCCTCCTCTCTAAGCATGTTAGATGCCATCGTGGTATGGTGAAATCTTCCAAATAATCCGGTGAACTGTAAATCAACAAATTTTATTCCATCCTCTTTGATTTTAAGAAGAACATCGTCACTACTGAAGGTTAAGGATTCAATTTTTCCATTAACTATTTTATAAGGCAATCAGAACCGATTATATTATTCTCATAATTAAGTTTTAAATTGAAATAAAATGATTTTGGTTGATGTGTAAACTTTGGAAAATTCGTTTTTATTATTAAAAAAATTGATCTATTAAAATTTTAATAAACTGGTATTTAAATAGAAATTACTAAAAGGTAGAAATTATTGCCAAGTATAGATGCTGATAGCAACATTGAAAATAATCCCGAAAACATGATTGGATTGGAGTTCGTACTGGAACTTTTAAAAA
>DAIRDV010000093.1:0-4800 GCA_036795955.1 Nitrososphaeraceae archaeon
ATTTCGCCGCTTTATCTAAGGAAATCGGCTCAATAAATCATAAGACATGTGTAAAGGGAAATTAATTTATAGTGTCAAAAATAACCCTAGACTTAATGATGAACAGGAAGGCTTTACTAGACATAGATTCAAAAATTCTTACATATCTCAGCGTCTCAGTCCTCGCAATACTCGTCTTATCATTAGGTTCTGGTTCTGGTGCTTACGCATTTAAGTACAATTTTAAAGACAAATTACCAGGAGATAATCATGGAGACAATCATCCATCAGAAAAAAATTGTAAAAAATCTGACACATTAGAAGAAATAGCTATAAAAATAGATGCAGAGAAATGCGCAATCAATGATATTAAGAATTATAAGGAATGGAACTTTTACAAACTCGAAGATCCAGAGACAAAGGCATGTATACAATTCTATGATGAACTAGGAAACTCGTTAGTAGATTATGAATTGATATACTGTTATGCATATCCAGAAAAATACCTTGACAAAATAAACTAAGTGACCTTTTATCTTTTAGAGATACCCAGTCACAATCCGTATTCTCTTTTTTCTGAAAATCTTTTTTTTAATTTGTTACAACTATCATTCATTAATGCCAGGTACGAACTCGTTTTTATAAAATGCCTGGACAAATTAAACTTTCTGTACGCTTTCAGAACACTAATTTCCTAATGGTATAAAGGCAATCCAAACAGAAAAAAAGGCAAACTTTCAGTAAATACAATAAACTTGCAAAGCATTATCTTAATTTTGATAATCTTGAGTGTGTCTATTTCTAGTTTTTTGATTCTGTATTATCCCACGTATGCTGGTTCCGAAGACTTAAAACCATTGAAACCTGCATTTGATAACGATAATTTTCGGACGATTCGACAATCGTTAGACTTTAGTCTACCTTTGAAAGAAACGATTGTAGATAGTAAAAATCCAATTGTGCAAAAACCTTTGAGAGACCTGATTGCAAGAGCTGACTCTTACTTGTCATTAGAACCTGATTCCGTGGTCGGGAAAAGTCGGCTGCCCCCAAGTGGCGACAAGCACGATTTTCTTTCCCTAGCCCCATTTCATTGGCCAGATGACACCAAGCCGGGTCAAATTCCATATATTTATCGCGATGGCGATGCTAATCCCGAGGCATACTCAATTCCAGATAGAGGAAATTTGGCCAAGATGATGACGCGGGTAAAAATACTGTCTGCCGCGTACTATTTTACAGATGATACTAAATATTCTGCCAAAGCTACTGAAATTCTTAGGGTATGGTTCTTAAATAATGACACTTTTATGAATCCTAATTTACAATATTCTGAAGTTATAACCGGTAAAAATAACGGTACTCGTTCTGGTATCATTGCCGCAAATAATTTTCCTACAGTATTAGATGCAATCTCATTAATCCAGAATTCACCGGACTGGACTAGCAAGGATCAAAAAGGAATAGAACAATGGTTTAACAAATATCTTGATTGGCTTTTGAATTCTAAATTCGGTAAAAAAGAGAGTAAACAACCGAATAACCATGGTACGTGGTATGATGTCCAGGCTTCTTCTATATCACTGTTCTTGAACAGGACGGAAATAACAAAGAATATTTTAGAAAATAATTTGGAAAAATTAATTGTCGAAAAAATCCAGCCCAATGGCTCCCAACCATTTGAAATGTACAGGCATACGTCACTGGACTATCACATATTTAATCTGCTAGGCTTTTTCAATCTAGCGAAAATTGGCGAAAATATTGGAATTGACTTGTGGAACTATAAGTCACCTGATGGTGCCGGATTACAAAAGGCATTGGATTATCTGCTGCCATATTCTTTAGGCAAGGAGGCGTGGCGACATGAGCAAATTAAGGCAATTGATAAAATCACATTATTCAATTTGTTATGCCAGGCAACTTTACATTATAAGGATAATGAGTATAAGGTGGCCCTCCAATCAATAGGTAACCAAAACGAAACAATGGGGATTAATGGATTAATCTATGGATGTGCCAATACATCTTGAGTGGTTGTATTGTGAAAATAGCGAGCACGAAAAAATTCTTATCTGAATGCTGGATTAAAGTAAATTATTCAAGGTTTTGACTTTGCAATAACAAATGTATCATCGTTATTTCCAGTACCTACATTGTAAAATGTTCCTGTCAATAGGTCTTGATCAGCTCTGGTAATATTTACATGCAGAAATCCTGTTTCAACAAACTGAGTTGCCATAAATGGAGCTTGTCCCCTAAAATCATAAAGATTATTGCCCGCAGTGCCAACTCCCACATAGATGGGAACACCAGGCGCAGAATAATAGGAAGTATTTACGTCCTTAATAATAGGCTCTCGTGAGTGTTGTACATTGTACACCAACGGATAAGATCTCTGATAATTATGATTGTGGGCAGTGATGACTAAATCTACCCCATACTTTTCAAATAGTGGAACATAAGTTTCTCTGAGAACTTCAGTTCCTGGA
The DNA here is from genome assembly GCA_036795955.1 of Nitrososphaeraceae archaeon. Lineage (GTDB taxonomy): Archaea > Thermoproteota > Nitrososphaeria > Nitrososphaerales > Nitrososphaeraceae > TA-21. The sequence continues at coordinate 2,472 of DAIRDV010000093.1, forward strand.
TGAAGAGTAGGTGAAGTAAAAAATGGTCTGTAACCGTATACTATTATCCAGTCTATGGCGGAATTGCTAGCGGCATTCCTCAGATCATTTTCAATAAAATTATATTGTTCAGATCCATTAGCATATGGAACAAAGAAACTCTTTCCCGTAGACATTGCCACGAAATGAACGTTTTTGTAATCAAAGGAGTAAAATGGACTTTCTAAATCAAAATGTCTAACAAAGTCACTGAATCGTGATGATGATCGCACTTTATTACTATCAGTATCTTCTTCTCCTAATGTAATTTTGAACCTGTCATTGTTATCCAATTTTGAAACAATATCAAAAAAGCAGGTAGGATTTTTAGTCTCTGATAAATCCCCTAGGGCAAATGCCAGATCAGTCTTCTGTTCTTCCATATTCTTTATGGTTTGTCTGGTCGTTGAGTCACAACCATAATCACCTGCAACTACAAAATCGATTTCAGAATTTTGTGTATTAAGATCCGGAGCACTACCTAAAGCACTATTATCTTTTGACATTTCAGAGGAGTCCACGATATCGAAAGAACTTGAAATGAGAGATGAGTGATATCCCTGACTTGTTGCGTCTACTTCTACGGTCAGAGGCCCGAAGTCGCCTTTCTTTCCAATAGTCCAAGAATAAATGAACTTGCCATTATAATCCGTTTTTCCTACAAATTCCTTTTCAAAGTTATTTCCTGGATAAATCAATTTTCCATTTATTTCAGCGTTTGTAATTGGTCTCTTGGCCGAATCGGTAACAGTTATTGTAGCGTTTTGAATGTCGCCTCGTGCAATCGGGTTCTTCTGGGCGAAAATTGAAACAAGCAAAGACGTATCATTATTTTCTGATTCTTCTATGTTTGTTAAATTAGTATCTGATATATTAGAACGTTCTACAGATTGTATTGGAATTTCGCTATTTTCTGATTCTTCTATGTTTGTTAAATTAGTATCTGATATATTAGAACGTTCTACAGATTGTATTGGATTCGACTGTGGAGGAGCTGTTTGTACGTTACTTACATTAGGTATTCCATTAACAAATACGCTATTCCATCTTGTGGGTGAGGACTCGCACAATAATTTTGCAGTTATCTTGTTCATACCTCCAATAACATTTGTATAATTGTTACTTAAAACGAATTCCCATCGAGAAAAATCATTCAACCCCGCAGTTCCTTTTGCAATAGCGCTTTGATAAGGACGAATATCATTAACAATTATAGATACTAGACAATTTTTGGTGTTGTCATCTGAAGATTGACCTGAAATTAATAGATCTTTTCCTACAGTTGCGTTTTGTGTGGTAAGAGGACTAAGTATCTTAATTGATTCTTTCTGTGCTAAAAATGGAGATTGTTCCGTTGAATTCTGCGCAAAAATCAACTGACTTGGAGTAAATGCAAGTAAAATTACAAGAACTAAAAAACTAATAGTATGGAAAGATAACGTTGTTTCACCGGACATTTGGCTTAAAATCGATACTGGTCATATATATTTTGAAGCTTAGTTTCTCAGGGCTCTCAAAGCGAGAACACTTGGATATTTGCGTTCAATAAATTCTGTTCTCCTTAAATTAAATTAAACTTCCTTAGAAACAAAACAAAAACTACATGATTTATTAATTCATTAACTGTTTTTACTATGATTACTATCAATAGTTTGGTATTGCTTTGATGGATACATCTAGCTTTATCAGCAGTCGTTACTAATTATCTACTGATATAAGTTTAGAGTACGATTTGAAAAACATCTTTATCATTTCTATTAACCTTATTGTTATTAGAAATTAATAGATTCTCCATTCTATAAGACACTTTTGTATCGTATTATGTGTTCATTTTTGCATAACTAATTGAAAACAGATTATTTTCTATTTGTTGCAGTATACAATTTGACAGGGATTGTGCCAAGAACGAATGAGATGCGTCTTGCCAAGAGCTCCTTACTACCATAAAATTAGAGCGTAGCCAAGATAACAAGAGCTTGAGTGAAACGGAAACTCTATTGAACAATGAGCTGGAAAAAAGAAATTATTAGATAGAATGTTTCCTACGTTAACTACATGGTAGAAGAAGCTTATATTACCAAAGTATTGCCACATTCAATTAAATTCTATTTGCCCAGGATTGAGGGTTTCATGGATGTTGTAAAGGAGATAGTTTCCCGATTCGGCAGCATGTCATTGATAGAATTTGACGGCTATTTTGAAGGAAAATTTGAACCTGTAAAGTACACGAGGTTAGAAGTTCATACAGAAATAATAGAAGAACAAAATGTTATTGAATATGCCAATAAGATTCGTATTAGGTTGAAACAAA
>DAIRDV010000094.1:0-4758 GCA_036795955.1 Nitrososphaeraceae archaeon
CGAGGAAAGAAGAAAACTGTTAAAACTTTTAACAACAAAGAAAAATTACTTTCATTAGTACGAAGCTCAAATGCAAATGAGAGGGAATATGCATACAAGGCATTATTCAAAACATATGAAAAAAATAGTGGAGTTCTAGGTGACATTTACCAAAACTTAGTTACTCAATGGAGGGACGAGAATGTTTCTATTAGAGGTTTCAAATCTCCAATATCAGTTAGGAATATTTATAATGATATTGATGATGCTACTATAGAGATACTTTTATCTGTTTGTAAAAAAAATGCCTCTTTGTTTCATGATTATTTCATGGAAAAAGCAAAACTAATAGGAGTTAAAAAATTACGACGTTATGATCTGTATGCACCGATTACAAAGAAGAATGCTCTTAAATTTAGTTTTAAGAACGCCACTAAATTAGTTTTGGATACTTTCAATAAGTTCGATCCAAGATTTGTCGACCATACAGAGCGCTTATTTAAAGAAGGGCACATTGATTCTGAAATTAGGAAAGGAAAAACAAGTGGCGCTTTTTGTTATACCGTTTCTCCTCAAAGGACTCCATACGTACTCTTGAATTTTGACGGAAAGATGAGAGATGTTTCTACCATGGCACATGAATTTGGACATGCAATACATAGTATGTTCGCATCGGATAAACCCATTTTGGTATCCCATGCTCCTCTTCCATTAGCTGAAACTGCTTCTGTTTTTGGAGAGATGCTTCTAAATGAACAAATTTACATGAAACTAAATAAAGAAAAGAAAAAGATCTTCCTGGCAGAACAAATTGATGATATGTATGCGACTATTATGCGACAGGCATTTTTCACAATTTTTGAAATTGAAGCTCATAAATACATAGCAGAACATAACGTTACTATTGATAATATATCGGATCTTTATATGAGTAATCTAAAAACCCAATTTGGAAATTCATTACGTATTTCAGATGATTTCAAGTGGGAATGGCTTTATATCCCTCATTTTTTCCACACTCCATTTTATTGTTATGCTTATTCGTTTGGAAATTTACTAGTTCTTTCGTTATACCAACAGTATATTCAAGAAGGCAAATCCTTTGTTTCAAAATATCGCGAGATATTGTCTGCAGGGGGATCTGAAAAACCAGAAACCCTTCTCAAAAATGCTGGATTTGATATCACTGAGGAATCTTTCTGGCAACAAGGTTTTGATCTTGTAAAGACGAAAATTGAAAAATTAAAAATAGCCGATGATTTATGAAATGTTAAGTTTTTCTCGATTTTATTTACGATGAATTCTTGAAGTATACCTAAAGAAAATGCATCAGTATTTGATTATTTTTTAATGTTCAATTGTTTACTATAGATGGCTATCTTTATAGATTAGTTTTTCGAATCAGAAACTATTGAAAAAGTTTTGCAGTATCTGCAGAAAGGAATTACCCTCAAATAGTGAATATTATTTATGTGATAATTGTCACAAGGATTTAATTATTTCAGAGGATAAATTTGATCACATCGAGAATTCAAGACTCTATTATTAATCCAATAGAAAAATGAATCTATCTTAAATTGACAAACTTTACCTCTTGAATGTATTTCAATTTACATCTATTTACTATATTTGTAAAGGTCTGCATATTAGAATAAAATAACAAGTTTGACCTAGACCTGGGATTGTATTTCGTTGACCATGAGATATATTGGAATCTAATAATGCAATGTTTCCGTACAATGGGGAACTAGACTTATATAAAATAGAAAACGAACACTACCTTATAGGTCATAATTTGTTGTTAGCAAAAATTGATGATGAATCAATCAATAAACTGGATTTTGTAAAAAGGGGTGGACTAATCCCAGTTGTAGTTCAAGACGTAACTACAAAGGATATTTTAATGCTGGCTTATGCAAATAGAGTTGCAATAGAAAATACAGTCAAGACGGGCAATGCTTGGTTTTGGAGTGTTTCCCGCAATAAACTATGGATGAAAGGAGAAGAATCCGGAAATATTCAAGAAGTGAAGGATATCCTAGTTGATTGTGATCATGATTCGATTATCTATTTAGTTAATTCAAAAAATCCGGCCTGTCATACCGGAAATAGATCCTGTTTCCATAATAGACTATATCCCCAATAAATTGATGATAATCAGTCTAATTATGTAATATTTCTATTGATCTCTCAATTCTTAATATTTTTGATCTGATTAATATTTATTGTTTATAAAATTCTCAAGTAAAAAAATTAAGTAATACTAAAATTACGATTAGTGATATTTATTACTACACAATCGTTGATAGTTGAATATACATGGGTTCTATACGATTTCTAAAATGTAGGGAATGTGGTGCTGAATATACTCCGGTATTCAAATACATTTGTGAAGAATGTTTTGGACCACTGGATGTCATATATGATGTTCCTAAGGATTTAAACAAAGACACATTTTCATCAAGAACCGACAAAACATATTGGCGTTATTTTGAGCTTTTGCCAATTGCTGATAAGAATTGCATAGTAAACATCCATGCAGGTTTTACACCTTTGCAATTTGCGGAAGAGTTAGGAACACAAATTGGAAACCTTAAGAATCTCTTTATAAAGAACGATTCTGTCAATCCAACTTTTTCATTCAAAGATAGACCTGCAGGTGTAGCCATTTCAAAATCAAGAGAAATCAAACTCAAGGCAGTAGGATGTGCGTCTACTGGAAATTTGGCCTCCGCAACGGCTGCCCATGCTGCTAAGGCGCATTTACCCTGTTATATTTTTGCCCCATCTGATATCGGAAAAGTCAAGATTGCACAGGCACTATCATATGGTGCTAAGTTTGTTGCTGTTGAAGGAACGTATGACGATGCCAATAGAGTTGCGTCTATAATAGGTGATTCTAAGGGAATAGGCATTGTAAACATCAATATGCGACCGTATTATGTCGAAGGGTCTAAAACATTGGCGTATGAAGTAGCTGAACAACTTAATTGGGAGGTTCCAGATCATCTTATTATTCCCGTTGGTAGCGGTGCGATGTTGAATGCAATTTGCAAAGGATTTGAGGAGTTGCACGATATAGGATTAATTGGTGATATCTCAAATCTTAGAGTTACTGCTGCACAACCTCATGGTTGTGCTCCAATAGTTGATGCATTTAAGAAAAAAACAGGCGACATCGTTCCTGTAGAAAGACCAGAGACAATAGCAAAAAGTTTGGCTATTGGAGATCCCGGAGACGGTGTATATGTTCTAAGAAGATTAAAACAATACGGTGGGGTTGCGGAAGAAGCTAATGATAATGAAATTATTGAAGGTATTTTGACTCTGGCAAAGACTGAAGGGATTTTTACTGAACCTGCTGGAGGTGTTTCAATTGCCGTTCTGAAAAAGCTAGTTGATGATGGATTTATAGAAAGAAATGAAAAGGTAGTGTGTTATGTTACAGGTAACGGATTGAAATCTACTGAAGCAATAACTAGTGCATTACCTAAACTTGATATTGTAAAGCCTGACGTACAAACTGTGTCTGCAATGATTTCATAGTGAAGAGTGAATAAAATGACAAATATTGAATTTATTATTCCATCTGTTCTCACAAAAGGTAGCGGAGAGAAAAAAATTCCATTAGATGCAATTGATCTGCAAGATGCATTTACTAAGGTAACGGAACAGCTTGGCGAAGATTTCAAACGCAAAGTATTGGACCTAAATGGAAAGCCAAGGTCACTAATCAACATTTACATAAATGGAAAAAATATGAGATTTAGTAATGATGGGATGGCAACAAAACTCAACAAAGGGGATTCTATTTATATTCTCCCAGCAGTAGCAGGCGGTTCTGGTTCTGAACTTAAGAACGAAGATTTGCAACGATACTCTCGACAGATAATGCTCGATGAAATAGGCTTCGTTGGATTGGAAAAACTGAGGAAGGCGAAAATCTGTGTAGTTGGAGTTGGAGGCATTGGTAACCCTGTAGTAACACTTTTAACAGCAATGGGTGTCGGAAAACTGAAGATAGTAGATAGAGATATAATAGAAATCTCTAATTTACACAGGCAGCATCTTTATACAGAAAATGACCTAGGCAAGGTTAAAGTTGAAGCCGCAAAAGAAAGACTTGAAAAAATAAATTCAAGTGTTGAGATTGAAGCTCTTCCAAATTCTGTTACTAAATATACAGCCGAAAGCATAATTAACGGATTTGATATAGTTGTAGACGCATTAGATAGTATAGATGCCCGATATGCATTAAATGACGCCTGCATTAAACTCAATATTCCACTTATCTATGCAGGTGCACTGGGAATGCTAGGTTCCATTTGCACAATAATTCCCAATAAAACAGCTTGCCTTAGATGCATCTTTCCAGCGTTAGCAGAAGATGATATGCCTACTTGTAGCACCGAAGGTGTCCATCCATCAATTTTATACCTAGTGGGTGGTATTCAAGTTTCAGAAGTAGTCAAGATTGTACTAGGCGAAAAACCAACTCTAGAAAATAAACTCTTGTACATAGATCTGAACGATCTCTCAATGGAGAAGGTTGCAGTCTTTAGACAAGAAGAGTGTCCTTCATGCGGAACAAAAAGAATAGAAAAAGATGAACCTCAAGTACAGCAACTAATAATTGAAGAACTATGCGGTCGTGACAGAGGAAAGAGAACCTACACTGTTACACCCGCACAAATTTCCTCACCGATAGACCTTATTGGAATTGAAAAGAATGCCGGTAGGTTAGGTTATACAATCAAGACGAAGGGAGAATTAGGATTA
>DAIRDV010000095.1:0-4756 GCA_036795955.1 Nitrososphaeraceae archaeon
AGAAAGTCAAATTTGGGTGAACCAATAAACGAGAAAGCATGACGCTTTATTTATCAGATTTTAGTCCTTGTTATGGTACCTGAGCTAACGCAATTAGTTTTTATCTATCACATTAATTCCGATTACCTTGGAATGTATTTTTATTCTTTGGTATGCTAGATGAATATTTTCATTATTTCCAATACTAGAGCTGAAACTGCCGCACTAGCTGGAATGGTGATAATCCAAGCATAAACTATTCTCTTGCCAACACCCCATCTAACTGCCGAAAGCCTTTTTGTAGCTCCTACACCCATGATTGCACCTGCAATTGCGTGAGTAGTACTCACAGGAATACCCAGCCAGGCCATGGACGATAATATGACACCACCTCCAGTTTCAGCACAAAAACCCTGATAAGGACGCAGATTGGTTAACTTGAAAGCCATGGTTTTAACTATTCTCCAACCTCCAAAGAATGTCCCAAGTGCAATAGCCGCTGCAGAGGCCAAAATGACAGGGATGGGAACTGAGAATGAAGTAGAGTGGAGCATGCCACCGGAAATCAATAACGCAGTAATAACTCCCATTGTTTTTTGCCCGTCGTTAGCACCATGCGTGAGGGAGAAAAAAATGGAAGAACAAATTTGAAGACGGCCAAAAATCTTGTTTACATAGGAAGCAGTATACTTTCTAAATAAATACATGATAAGTATTGCGATACCAAATGCGCTACAAAAACCTAGAGTTGGAGATATGACTATAAAAGTTAGGGTCTTTTCTATTCCAGGGTAAACTAGAGCTGATGTTCCTCCTGCTAGTAATGCTGAGCCTATTAGCCCTCCAATTAATGCATGACTACTGGAAGATGGAAGGCCGAAATACCAGGTAACAAGGTCCCATATTATAGCGCCTATTAAGCCTGCAAATATAACATCAACGGTAGAAAATGAGGGTTGTATGATTCCTTTTCCGACTGTTAGAGCAACAGCAGTACCAAATATGAACGGGCCGGCAAAATTAGCAGCAGCTGCAATCCCTACTGCATATAATGGTCTGAGTACTCTAGTGCCTACTACCGTCGCAATAGAATTGGCCGAATCATGAAACCCATTTACAAAATCAAAAAAGAGGGCAGCTGAAATCGCAATGTAGACGGAGACTTCGATTGGAAGCAAAATTAATCCTCAACGATATTTTAAAGCGACGTCTTCAATAGCATCAGCAACATCCCTAGACCTGTCCAGCGCATTCTCCAGTGTTTCGTAAACTTCTTTCAATTTAATAATGTCTATTGCATCATGAGTTTCAAACAAATTGGCAATTGCAAGGCGATAAACACTATCTCCATCATGCTCACACTTGCTAATAGCTTTTGAATGAATCAACAGTTTCTCTCGCTTGCCCTTATGTAATTGTGATACACCTTTGTAGATTTCTTGCGTTGCCGTTACCAATAAAGAAACTAATTCCTGTAGATGAAGAGACGGCTTTTGAATCTTAAAAAGAACCAGTTTGTCGGACGTGCCATATGTGGCATCAAGGACTTGATCTATTGCACTTGTCATTTCGGTGATGTCCTCCTTATCAAGAGGAGTGATAAACGTCTTGTCTATTATTGTAAATAATTCATGAGTAAGTTGATCACCTTCATGTTCCAGATTTTTTAATGCGGTGTTATTTTCCTTTAGTGTACCAAAGTCGCTTATTGAATTCGCTAGAACTGATGCCGCCTTTACTAAAATACTTGCCTGATTTTGCAATAAGGTCATAATTTCAACATCATTTGCGCGTACCCAAGAGAGCCACCCGCTAGTCATAGGGACTTGGTTATAACTTTGAATATAGATACTTTTCCGAAACCCAGATTAACTGGTTCACGCTCACAACTTTACTTTTATCCTCGTAAGGTATTAAATTAATGTAAAGTAATGAGGTTTTATGAAAGGTATTGTACAATTTCGTTTTTGTTCTATACTAGTATATGGCTAAAAAATAAATAGAATGTAGTAGATCTACAGAAACAAGTCTGGTAAATGTTAAAGCCAATGCGAGAACAAACCTTCTGTCCCAGACTTACGACTGAATTTATTGTTATGATCTTTGTACTTTTTACATTCCTATTTACCAATTCGACATTCGCAATTTCTGAAGTCCAGGGAACTATTAATTCGAATTATAAATATCCTGTAACCACAATTTTGGATTCAATGACCAATAATTCTGCTCTTAATAGATCTTCAATGTTTGTAGGTTCTCCACTCTCTATCACAAAAGAATTGAGAAACACAAATGAATCAATATCCATCCCTGGAAATGAAGGACAGGCCACAGATAAAAACGACTACGTATTCTCTGAGAACAAGAGTGAGATATCGACTCCAGGTAACAATTCTCATACTGGAGAGTTTGGCAAAAAAGTAAAGATTGCTCTGGTCATGCCCACATTTACTGCCGCAGCATACGACAAATCTTTCTATCTATTTTACAATAAATACATCAATGTTACGACTGGAGTAAATGTAACAACAGATTTGAATTTATTATCCAGTAAGGTGACAAAGGAACCGTCCTCAAGCGCGTCAGGATTTGCCATGCTATACCTGCTGGGAAATCTAAAATGGATAAGTCCAGAGTCGCATATCGGTTTTTTAGGAGATCAAGATATTGACAGAGGTTCTATTTTCCGATCAAATGGTAGCAATATTTATGATGTCATAATTTTAGGGCATCAAGAATATGTAAGTCAAAAGGAGTATGAAAATTTGAAGCAATTTGTGAGTAATGGTGGTACGATGATTATCTTAGATGGGAATGTATTTTATGCTGAGGTAAAATACGATAGCAACAAAGATACAATAACACTTGTTAAAGGACATAGTTGGGCGTTCAATGGAAGGTCGGCCTGGCGAAGTGTAAACGAAAGGTGGCAGAATGAAACGGCACAATGGGTTGGAAGTAACTACATTAGTGGGATTGCTAAATTTAGCAACAATCCTTTTGATTATTTACCTCATGAAGAACAATATATAACAAATCCTAAAGATATAATTTTGCTAAATTATAACGCAACCAACACTGGGCTACATTCAAACAAAATAGGTAGTGCGGTTGTTGCAACATATGAGCTTAATTACCAAAAAGGAAGAGTAATTGCTCTTGGGCTTTATTCGGACGACATTATAATCAACGGTACCTTTGACCGTTACTTTGATAATTTGATTTTGCAATATGCTTTGCACAGTAAAGACTAATTAATTGAATATTTGAAAGAAAAATTAAAATTTTTAGAATCTAAATCACAAAATCAAGGGTTTGAATTATATCAAAAAGAGCGTCAGAATCTTGAATAGCTAATCAGTAATACATATTAAATCAATTTGACAATTCTAATAAGTATTGTCTTGATTTTAGCAAGCTCCAGAGTAATTTTGACCTTTCTTCTTGTAGCTATCCTTATCAATGCGACTTCACTGGGTTCGTATGCATCGACAACCAACGTGACTAGTGGTCAACCAATCAACGGGGTTGTAATGAAAGGGGCATTTGTTAATATGAAACAGCATGATAACGGTTCACCTGAAGCTCCACAGGATTACATTGATGATAGTTTAAAAATGATTTCTAAAGCTGGATTGGATCATGCCAGATTCTTGTTTTATTGGGAGGCATACGAACGGGACCCCAAGGCTTTCATGAAGGAAATAGAATCGGTAGCCAAAGCTGGAGATAAGTACGGAGTGAAAATCATTTATGACAACCATCAATGGCACACTTCTTCATGGCTTGAAGACAAAGGAACAGGGTTTCCTTGGTCTCTGTTTGAGGATTCAAAATATTCCAAAGGCGGTGGCGGTAACACACAAGATAAAGCTGCTCAGTCCTTTTGGAAGGATTGGTGGGACAGATCTGTGAAAGATAATGATGGAAAAGATGGTTGGACGCAAATGGCAGATTTTCTCAAGAAAATTGTATTGGTTGTTGATAACCATTCGAGTACCTTAGGGTACGAAATTCTAAGTGAGCCTCATGTCGATAATGTTGATCAATGGTCTAAAATAGGTAAATTTAATAGCTTTATAACTGAAGAGTTAAGAGCAATCACTAGTAAAACGATAGTCTACAGCATGAATGTTCCAGTTGACTTGAACAGCCAAATTAAGATCTCGCCAGAAAACTTGGCAAAAATGGCACCTTCTTCTAAGCAGGACATTGCTTTCAAAATAAGTGTTTATGGTGTTCCAAATAGAGATGATTACCAAAAAGAGAGATTTAATTTATTTTTGGATACCAGGGATCTAACTGGAGTACCCTTATACATAGGTGAGTGGAATAACGTCGTAAGGACAAAAGAGGGTGGAATATTTAAGATCAACCCAGGTGCGAGCGATTTTACAAAATCTAATGCTGGAAAGATACTTGAGGCTTTTAAGAAAGAAGGAGTATGGGCGACGGCTTTTTGGAAATGGGATTATAGGGATGCGGATACAGCCAGCTTTAACTTAATTAATGATGAGAGTGGCAAATTAGTTCCCACCAAATATTTTGGTATCTTGGAAGATACGGTCAAAAATGTATATGGTTCTTCCGATGGCGCATCAATTACTGAAGTTACGGCTTCTGGTAATGCATCAACTACGGATGACCAAGCACTAGCAACGGATGTTACTGCTGGTAATGCATCAACTACGGATGACCAAGCACTAGCAACGGATGTTACTGCTGGTAATGCATCAACTACGGATGACCAAGCACTAGCAACGGATGTTACTGCTGG
>DAIRDV010000096.1:0-4708 GCA_036795955.1 Nitrososphaeraceae archaeon
ATCTTCAGTCATGTTTTTCTTGAACTCAGAATCAATTAATCCTAAGGCCAATTCTGCACCCGTACCTACGGCTGCATAATTATCCGGTAGAAGTGAACCTAATGGATCCAGTGTATAGATTTCAGGCTCATTGTGTACTCCTCCAACAATTACCTGTGTGAGTAAAGGAAAATATCGTCTTTCGAACATAATGACTGACATTAATTTTGCTACTGAATTGGTCGCCATCTCTCTCCTTGTTTCTAGTTTTCTAATTTTCGCAAGCGCACCTACTTGTCTTGTCAGAACTTGCATATCCGCAACCATTCCTGCACATGCACTGGCAACCTGATCAGTTATTGAGAATATTTTCTTTGTATTTTTATTTACTACAAAATTTCCATACGATATGCGCTTTTCAGCTGCAAGAACAATACCATCTTGGTAAGTTAATCCTATAGCAGTAGCGCCTGGCATAAATTGAAAGGCCATATGATTGGTTAGTAGTGAATGTAGTTAGATTTAGTCGTTTCGTCGATTCAGCAGACAATCAAGGGGTTTTAGATAGGAAGGTATCATGAATCCTAATCGCTTCAGAAATTAGCCTATTTTGTAACTCTAGTGCCTCCTTCCCTTCAGGATGCCTTGACTCAGCTACAGCCTGTGCCACTATATTCATAATATGTCTTAAAAGAAATTCATCCCCGCGGGACGATTCTGCCTTGTATGTTGGATTTGCCTTGTTAACGAATACGACATTCTCGTTTATGAAGCTATATCTTGTATCCGTATCATCTTCATATGGAATAATCTTGTATCCAATTTTTTTTAATGCAAACGTTTTCTTAATCAGGGGTTTTTTTATCTGTGTTGTTACCGTTACGTTTTCATAACTATTATTATCCACATTTTGACTACTGTATAGATAATTAGGCAATGTGGTGTTATCAATTCCTGCGGTCTGCTGAATTCCCCCTTTTTCGCCCAGGGTGTCCCTAGACCTTTTGATTTCCTTCTTTGTCAAGTTCTTGTACTCCTCTTCAACCGATTTATCGAACAAATTATCCTCAGCTGGTATCGTTGAAGTTTTTTTAGTAGGTCTTGATACTATTTTTTTGGTTTCTACTATCTCGTATCCTTCTATCTCCTCAGATGGTTCGAGGGTCTCAACTACCGCCTGACCCAAGACTTTGTCAATTTGTTTATAAATTTTTGATTCTTCTCTAGTTACAAGAACATCTTCATAAAGAGTTAAACTGGGTATGACAGTATCCATTATGAATTTTTTCATTACAGTTGAAAAAGTTTCGAATTCTTTATCTTCTATTATAGCAGATTTATCCGCAAATCTAGACGTTAGTGAATCACATCTCACAAATCCTGTGACCCTGGGTATCTTTGTATCATAACCAAACAATGTTCTCATTACTATATGACCACCAACCATTACCGCAATTCCTCGCTCATCTTCTGTTAGAGGTCTACGAGCTACTGTAATTTCACCAACAATGTTTCCTTTATCAAGATTTAACGGTATCTTGTGACCTTGGATATCAGGTACTCTTATTAGCTCAGCATTTGTAAAATTCCACTCTTTAAATTTCCCTGATTTTTTAATGTATACTTCAAAAAGTGGATGTCTTAGTACTGCTAGTTTTCTAATTTCCTTTACCAACCTTATTTCATCAACGAGTGATTTTGCGTCGCTTACCATTATCTCCGTTCCATCCCTAGACAAGCGTGTTTCCCTTATCTCATGCAAATTGGATTTACCGGTAAATAATGCATCAAGGGAATTTGTATCGATCAAAAATGATTTATGATAGTTACCCTTTCGAGTTCTGATTTTCATTTTTTCAAATGACGTGAGAAATGAAAGTCTACCAGTTCCATATCTACCGGTTCTAATTCTTTTAAACTTTGGAGATATTGAATCAAGTTTTTTATGTGGTGAACCAAGCAACAAGAACTTTTGAATTTCAGTTTCATTCATTCCAGCATTATCCTCTATTGAAATAGAATTATCATTCAAAATTGTTATGAGAACTCGAGTAGCGTCTTCATCAAAGGCGTTCTCGATCAACTCCTTAATAACGTCCGCAGGAGAAACCCAAGTCTTAGTGGCAAATTCCTTGAAAAAAGATGGATGCACCTTTAGGGCAATTGTCATGCTTACTATGTTTTCATTCCTCACCTTTATCTATTACTCGTTTGCGAATTTTAAATTTCCAAGACTGCTACTCTACCTGTACTATTGATTTTAGATTAAGAATCAAAGATAATGGAAGATACTGACGTAAATGATGTCTAGTTTAAGATACTAATTCCCGAATGTAGAAATTGAGTGATTCCTAATAGAAGATGGGGTTTAGATGCTGTGGGAGTTGTTGTCAACCATATCATGACAGCAGGTATTGCGGCACATGCTATTATCGTTAATATTATAAGCCATACTGCAGTCATTTTTTCAGCCATAAGATACGGAATTAGTTGTAGATATATAAATTTTCAAATTCCGTCACTTAAATAGGAATATAAGGCGCCGCATAGGCTTCAGATTCTTGCTGAATGAAGTTACTAGAATATCAGGGTAAGGAATTATTTACAGAGTATGATATTGGAGTTCCGAAATCATATCTGGCAGGAAACCAATCTGAATTAAATCAAATTATAGACAAAATTGAATTTACTGTAGTACTTAAATCGCAATTGACAACTGGTGGAAGAGGAAAGGCCGGTGCAATCTTGAAATGCGCAAATAAAGAGGAGTTAGTACCAAAGTTTACGGAGTTATTAAATAAAGAAGTAAAGGGAGAGCTCCCAAAAGTAATTTTAATTGAAGAAGCTGTCGATATCGATAAGGAACTTTATCTGTCCTTGTTCCTCAATCGAGGAAAAAGGACGTACTCGTTGATCTCTTCGTCCGAGGGCGGTATGGACATAGAGGCCGTGGACAATAAGGTAATCCAAGACATTTCTATTTCCGGGATAACTCAATCAAGTGCAGAAACAATTGCAAAAAAACTAGGATTAACTGGCACTACGATCGAGTCGTTTTCCAATATAGTCATAAAACTTGCCAAATTAGTTAGAGAAAAAGAGGCAGAATTGGCTGAAATAAATCCTCTGGCCATACTAAAAGACGGAACTTGCCTGGCACTGGATTCAAAAGTTATCATAGATGACAATTCAATATTCAGACATCCCGAGCTAAGAAAGTATATACAAATTTCTGAGCTGCAAGAACAGGCCGAAAAAAGTGGTTTTTCGTTTGTCGAATTAGATGGCGACATAGCAATAATCGGTAATGGTGCAGGTCTAGTCATGTCCACATTGGATATTGTTAACGATGCAGGTGGAAAACCCGGTGCATTTTTAGATTTTGGTGGACGCGCTACTACTGAAACAATTTACAAGGCCTTAGAAGTGATAAGCAAATTATCTAAAGTAAAGGCAATCTTGGTAAATTTGTTTGGTGGAATAGTTAGGACCGATTTGGTGGCCCAAGCAATACTTAACGCATACGAGGACAGCATGATAAGCGTACCCATATATGCCAGAATTTCGGGTGCAGAATCAGAGAAGTCTAAAAAGATGCTATCTAACAGTAATGCAAAATTATATGACACTGTAGAGGAAGCAATTTCAGCTTTAGTGCAATTTATGAGGATGAGTAAATAGAATGAACAATAAATTTGACATTTTTGATATTCTAGTAGGTAAACCAGAAGATCCCGATTATGGTAATAAGCCTGTAATAATTCAGGGAATAACAGGAAATTTTGGCTCAGTTCACACCAGATTAATGAGAGAATATGGGACAAACATAGTAGCAGGTGTAACTCCTAACAAAGGCGGCCAATCTTTTGAAGGTATACCAGTTTTTGATTCAGTAAAAGATGCTAGTAAGAACTTTAATGCAAAAATATCTGGAATATTTGTTCCTGCTCAATTTTTTCTTTCTGCAGTAAAAGACGCAGTGAATAATGGGATAAAATTACTCGTAGCAATTCCTGAGCATGTTCCGGTGCGTGATGCAATGGAATCATTAGAGTATGCACAGACCAACGGTGCAAGAATAATTGGTCCAAATACACCTGGAGTGATTATCCCTTCTGTCAATAAAATTGGAATAATGCCGTCCCAACCGTTCAAAAAGGGAAGTACCGCAGTTTTTTCAAGAAGTGGGACACTCATGTATGAAGTTTCATTTTATTTGTCAAAGGCGGGAATAGGTCAAAAGATAGCTCTAGGAATAGGCGGAGATCCAATAAACGGCACAAATCTAATTGAAGCATTTGATCTAATAAGTGACAGAGATGACGTTGAATCAGTGGTAGTAGTAGGTGAAATTGGAGGGGACGCTGAAGAATCCCTTGTACAATATATAGAAAAGACCGGTTTCAATAAGCCTGTCGTTGCTTATGTCGCTGGTCGATCGGCACCAAAGGAAAAAAGAATGGGCCACGCCGGTGCAATTGTATATGGAAATTATGGTTCAGCTGAATCAAAAATTTCCAGTTTCTCCAGAGTCAATATTCCCGTCGCAAAAAGACCAGCCGAAGTTCCAGGGATTCTTACGAAATTAATGAAATGACTTTCTAACCAACTTTGAAATACTACCCTCTTTGAACTTTTACACCGATCAAATTACGTAATTTAATCTAGTAACAATACAGATATCATATTAGTTCGATTTAATAAAAATTGCATGATGGAGAGATTGTGT
>DAIRDV010000097.1:0-4699 GCA_036795955.1 Nitrososphaeraceae archaeon
AAAAGGTCAACCTTGTGATATGATAAGAGAGATTTCAGACTTAAATATTGAATGCCCCATTGAACTAAATATCTATTTTGAACACTTTAGTTTAGGATCTAATTGGAATAATCCGGGAGGATGGCATTTAAATGCCTAGATAATTTTTTTAAAGCCATCTTTTTTTCCTCGCTGGATATTTCTCCTCCTTCGATTGCGTCTTTTAGGAACATGATTGACTTGTCGTAGGTTCTCCTGTCAACCGGAAAAGGTACTCCGTCCTTTCCCCCATGAGCAAAACTATATCTGACCGGATCCTTCCAGGAGGCCTGTGAGCCGTATATTAGCATAGAAATGAGAGATAGTGCTCTTATTAGTGAAGGGCCAACTCCATCAATTGAAATCAATTCTTCATAATTTACAGGCTGAATATCATATACTTTGTTTATCACTTTCCAGTTAAGATGTCTAGGCATTTTGTAGTCGCCTGTAATTGCAATTTTCTCCCAACCATCAGTATTATTTGAAATCCAGTCGTCCAGGCTTATGCTTTTCTGTAATTCCAATTTTTTAACAGTGTTAATAAGATTTTGAGGATTACCCCTTACCAAATCTATTGAGGTTTTTTGAGTTTCAATAGAGGCAGTCGACGTCAAATCAAGTACATTTTCATGAGTTCTATCACATATAATTCCTGAATGAGGTTCGTTAAGGAATGAATTGTGGATATTATCAGATGACCAGTGGTATCGTCTAGCCATTTTGAAACCGGTATTCATTCCCTGCTGCACTACAGTCCAGTGCCCATGCTCATTAAAAAAAATAACATGATGGTATAGATTATATCCATCTTGAACTGCACCGTTGTCTACTTTTGCAGCCATCTTACTTGCGTAAAGCAGATCAGATCCACGCTTTCCATTCAGGTTTACGCTTTGAGCCAATTTTGGAATCTCGTTTTTAGGTAACGACGACTTTTTCCCTTTTCCACCAGATATCAGAATTCCATGATTTTGCAGATCGATTGAGTGTTGAAGGACCCCCGTTACTACTGTTGTCAACCCAGAAGAATGCCAATCAAAACCGAGAACACATCCAAATGATTGAAACCACAATGGATCTGCCAATCTCTTCAGAAATTCGGTTGTGCCATGTTCTGCAATAAAAATCTTGGATATAGAGAATGCAAGTCTTTTCATCCTTGCCAACAGGTACTGTGGTGGATGCCCGTAATGCAGCGGAAGATATATGGATGATTTATTTATCAAAACTCTAGCATTTAACATATGGCCCACTTTATATAATAAGAGGGTCCCAAGGTATTTTTCTAAAAGCTATAGTCTAGCGATCCTATCAGAAAAATATGAACTAGCCATCTTCCGAACTAGACTCAATTGAAATGGTCAGAAGATTACCATCGATTTATAAATAAGAAATGTATGATTAGAGTAACAATGAATTTTGATACTTTGGTTCAGATCGCAGTTGGTCTATTTATTGTGGGGTTAGTTGCAACAATATTCTATGAAAAAATCAAAACAAAGACAAATCAAGATGCAGAGGCAGAAAAATCGAGAAGCTGAATGAGTGTCATTGATGAAAAGATAGTAGAATCTTTTAGAAATGAGGGATTTCAAAATTTAACGAAAATCCAAAAAATTTCTGCCCCAGTAATCTCCCGTAAGCAAAATTGTCTTCTTGTTGCTCCCACGGGTTCTGGAAAAACAGAGGCCTCGATTATTCCGATATTTACTCTTTTAGAAAATGAACGAGAGAACAATGTTGATTTTGTAAATGATAATGCAATTCTCGTACTCTACATTACTCCACTGAGAGCCCTCAATAACGACGTGCTCCGAAGAATAATTAGCTACGCAAAAAAAAGGAACCTCGACGCTCGTATAAGGCATGGTGATACAACACGAACTGCAAGACTCAAGTTAATCCAAAAACCACCGCATATACTTATAACCACACCCGAATCTTTAGGAATAATCCTAACGCAGGATAAATTCAAATCTTTTCTCAAGCACCTCAGATGGGTAATCGTTGATGAAGTCCACGAGTTACTAGGGAATGAAAGAGGTACCCATTTAACGGTTAGTATCGAACGCTTGCAGGACATAAGTTCCCATAATATAGTAAGGATAGGTTTGTCGGCAACTATAGGTAACCTGAAGGATGCTGCTAATTTTATTAGTGGCAGAGATAGAAAATGCTCCATTCTTGTAGATAATACAATTAGAGATTATGACATTGATGTAAAATATCTAAATGGTCCTATAAATAACGTGGCAAAATTTGTCCTAAAATATCTCAAGGATAACAAAATTTGTGGATCCGTGTTATTATTCACAAATACTAGAGATGAAGCTGAATACATAGGTACAACCATTAGAAATCAAAACGATATCCCAGTTGAAGTACATCATGGATCTCTTTCTAAAGAAACGCGTGAAGAAACTGAGGGCAAACTTAGAGACGGCCTAACTGGTATTGTCGTATGTACATCTTCATTGGAATTAGGCTTGGACATTGGTTCAGTAGAATTGGTAATTCATTATGGATCCTCTAAACAGGTTTCAAAACTAGTTCAAAGAATAGGAAGAAGTCGGCATGTCAATTACAAGTCCGCCAAGGGATTGATAATTGTAAACAGCGCAGACGATGAACTTGAGTCTTTGTCTATTATAAATCGAATGAGAAAAAGATCAATAGAAATTCAGAGACCTCATACTAACGCATTAGATGTCTTGTCACACCATCTTGTGGGATCTGTAATATCATCGCCGGAACCTAGAAAATTGACCGAGGTATATGAGACCATTTCAAGAGCGTTTCCTTTTAAAGACCTAACTTTTTTGGATGTTGAACAATGCGCTACTTTGTTGGACAGCTTTAGAATTATTAAATATGATTCAAACAGTAAAACATTCTCAAGAAGAATAAAATCATACAAATATTATTTTGAAAATCTCTCGACTATACCTAACATCGTCAAATTTGAAGTTATCGATGTAATAAGAAAAAAGAGAGTAGGTACTCTGGATCAACAATTTATCGGCGAATTTGGTGAAAGGGGAAATGTGTTTATCTTGAAAGGAATTCAGTGGAGAATAATAAGTCTAGATGAGAACAAATTACAAGTTAACGTAGAGCAAGTTTTTGGATCTCCAATAAATATCCCGCATTGGGTTGGCGAAATGATACCTGTGGATCAAGAAACCACAATGGAAGTTGGAATTCTCAGAAATAAAGCGCTGGTAGAAAATAACTTTAATCTTCAATCAGACATTAAGGATATATTACAAAAAATTCCCATAGTTCCTGATTTCCAAAACATAGTAATAGAAAGCGTAATATCTAGAAATGCAGTTGTAGTCCATTCAACTTTTGGAACAAGAATCAACAATACGTTATCTTCTCTCTTTTCAACTTTCCTTGCTTCATATACAGGACACCTGGTAGAAACAAAGTCAGATCCCTATCGAATTATTTTGAGCTCCTCAGTTAGGCTATCCAAAGCAAATATAGAAAAGATACTTTACGACGACTATGATGTAGAAGCAATTCTCATTACTTCTTTGGCGAATACATACAATCTCAATTGGAGAGTTTGGAGTGTAGCAAAGAGATTTGGTCTCATAGACAAGAATGCAGTTTATGATAAAAGATTGGCACGTTTTATTTACGATAGATATTCCAAGACGCCGATCAGTAAAGAATCAATTAGGGAATTGACTCATGATAAGTTCGACATAAAAGGAACACAAGAAATACTTGGAAAAATAAAAAGCGGAGAAATCTCAATACACTGGCTTGATTTGCAGCAATTCTCACCTTTGGCACAGAGTATCATAGAACATCATTCAAAAGCATCATCCTCTCCGGTAAGTATTGAGCGAGGAGTCCTGGAACTTATCAAGGAAAGACTCGACAAAACTAAACATCGTCTAATATGCATAAGATGTGGCAAATGGGAAAGACTGGTTGAAACAAGAGAGGTAGTCGGATCGATTTCCTGTAAATTATGTGGTTCGAGATTAATTACCACAACATTTTCCTCCGATTACGAGCTTTCAAAAATAATCCTGAATAAACTAAAAGGATCAAAGATTAATTCTGAACAGAACCACAAGTTTGAGAGGGCGTGGAAGACTGCGTCATTAATTAATAATTTTGGAAAGATGGCTCTAACCGTACTATCGGGATATGGTATTGGAGTTGAAACTGCTGCACGAATACTGCGCAATTATGTTGACGATGATAACCTCTACAAGAATATTTATGATGCTGAAAGACAATACGTTACCACTAGAGGCTTTTGGAATGATAAATAATCAATAGGAAGTCTATGTAATTCCCAATCCTTGTCGATTGAAAATACATTTACTCTAATTAGGAACAAGTAAATTTAATTTCAGGATTGATAAGCAAATGATAATTCAAAACTTGTTTGTTTGGCACTGGAATTTTTTGTTTGTTTTTGTAATAACCTTATGTGGATCCTGAGTGAGCGAATATTATCAAGTACAACTAATCGCATAATAGAAAAGGACTTGGGTAAATGGGGTGTCTTGGAGATGGTGCGCGCTCTCATCATTTACAGTATCATGATACTGTACCAAAACTAATCCCCATTTTGCCAAGCCGTATTTACCTAAACAACGCATTTGACAGATATCAGTATTTTCTAACATTGTTACAGAAGAGTAAACTT
>DAIRDV010000098.1:0-4665 GCA_036795955.1 Nitrososphaeraceae archaeon
TGAGTAGTTGAACGTTGTAGTCCCTAGCAAATTTTGCCAATTCCCTTAAAGGCCTTATTGCGGAAGAAGTTAATTTTATTTTTTGCCGTGGCAATAAAGTTTTGTGATTACTATCAGAAATAAGCGACTTGTCGCTAAAAAGGCAAATATTAAAAGTACTACCCCCAAGCCTGTGGCAAAGTAAAATGCATTTTTTTACGTAGTTCTGGGCAGCTTTTAGTAATTCATTGTTAGTAGTTATGAGATTACGCAATTTTGAATGTCCGCTGCTATGTCCCCACATACCAGTTATCCCCGAAACTCCAATGGAATATGAATCAAGCATGTGGGACAAATTATCAATATCCAGAGAATCAGGTTCTCCATAGACTTCTAATGAGTCAAATCCTAGATTACTTAAATTTTCAAAAGTAGTCTGTATTGGTTCCATATTTCTGAACGATGATAGTGTAATTGAGTATTTCCAGGACATGTGCAATCAGGTGTTTTTATATTATACTTTTGAGATATTTGCCTATGGTAACGATACTTAAATTTTCAGAATCATTGGTATCGGGAATATTTTTCACATTTGACACATAGACCGGACCTAATTCGTCGTTTTGTGGCAATCTTCCGTGCGAACCTTTCACTAATTTACCGTTCAATGGTATTGATTTTGTAGCTGGATCAAAGAATAATTCTACGGGATCATAACCAGGTTTTCTGTGAATGTCAACCCTCCTGGCGAAACTTGGTGATTTCAATGGATCAAACCACCAGTAATAACTAAACCATTTATCTCTATCTGACACTGCAATTAGGTCTCCGCTTCTAGCATGATTTATTCTGAATCGCTGCTTCAACTCGTCATCTAAAATTAGGTCGACACCTTTTATCCCTTCTAGTATCTTTTTCACAGAATTCCTATAATTTTCTTTTATGTATATGTGTGCCACCTGGTGGTCTACCATTGCAAAAGCTTTACTGGACTCGAGATCTAAATATTCTAGACCCTCAATTTCTCTGATTGTGAGAATATCGTTCTCTCTAAGAACAGTATTCAATGGAATATCAGAAGTAACATCAGTAAATCCGTATTCTGAGAAAATAATGAACTGCGTATCTTGTATGATTCCCATCTCGGTCACCTTTTCAATTAATTTTCCAACTAAATCATCAACAAACTTTAGATCGTCTTTTAAATTGTTGTATGACGTCCCATTTTTTTGGAATGAATAGTCCAGGTGTGGAATATATGTAAATAAAAACTTTGGTCTCTCACTCTCAAACACAAGTTCAGTTGCCTGCATTATCCATTCACTAGATTTACTAGACGTAAAAGGACCCCAGTATGATGTTAAATCAAACTTTCCTATTTTTTCTGTAATTTTTTCGTAGAATCCTGGTGGCTTGCTGTAGCACCACATTATCATTCCTTCGTCCATGTGCAAGGGACGCGGAGTTATTACAGTATCTGCATTAGAGTACATTGTATTTTGCCAAAACAAAACTGCAGTCTTGTTAGTACTACCGTTCATTTTTAGGGTGTCCCAAATTCTATCCGCCTGAACTAGGTTGCTTGATTGTTCCCAAAATGAAACTTCGTAATTTTGTTTATCAAATAATCCATTTGATATAATTCCATGTACATCTGGATACGTACCAGAAAGCAGGCTGCTCTGTACTGTACATGTTACTGCACGAAATACTGTATCTAAATTCCTTGTTTCACCGCCTTGAGCAATTTTATAAATATTGGGCGTCGTAGTCTGAGAAATATGTCTTTTCTGCAAACCTACAACGTCGATTACTATTACATATTTAGCCATTGGAGTAATATGGATCTTATCAAGAATTTAATTCTAATTATTTCATATCAAGTCATGTACATTTTATTAGCCAATAAAAGTAATGGTCCTGCAAGTGTCAGCACAACAAGACCTAACTCTATTCCAATTATTCCTGTTAAAAAAGTCGAATCAAGCACGATAATAGACAATATCATATTTTGGATTATTTGTTGTGTTCTTCTAGGATCTCTGCTGTAATTTCTACTGAAAGAAAAGATCATTATTGCCGAAAATAATGAAAGTATTATCAGCGATTCAAGTTTGAAAAATCCCATCAAGGAAGACACTATCAACGAAGAAATAATGATGCCAATTATGACTGGAGGAAAAAATAATTTTGTATTATCTGAAAAACCATGAACTTCATGTCTACTCATGAACCCTATCAGGGACACATAAGCAAATGTAATTACAAGTACACACGTCAAAGTAACAATTTGCGTAGAGGTATCAATGCTCCCGAAACTTACGCTTGCCCCTAACAGTATGTTCAGGACTCTTGCAAAAGCAACGGTGTATGGACCTACACGAGTATTTTTTAGATATTTATCATACCCAAAAATGGCCAATAATAAAATTGAGGAAATTAGTAGTGCCGGAATGCCGACCAGTAAAGATAAAATCAGTGCTATTGAAGAAAATACTACGACTAGAGTAATCGCCGATTTTCTTGATATTCTACCTGATGGCAGAGGCCTATTCGGCCTTTCTTTCTTGTCTATATCAAAGTCGTACAGATCGTTTAACACAATGCCAACACAGTACAGTAGGACTGAGATAGTAACTAATAAGAAAAATTGGGACAATGAGGTTATTGTGAACGACAATGACGAGACAGTAGCCATTCCAACCAGAATATTTGAAGGAAGTGTAAACAGATTTGGAAGTCTGA
This sequence comes from Nitrososphaeraceae archaeon, assembly GCA_036795955.1. Taxonomy (GTDB): domain Archaea; phylum Thermoproteota; class Nitrososphaeria; order Nitrososphaerales; family Nitrososphaeraceae; genus TA-21. The sequence goes on from DAIRDV010000098.1 coordinate 2,725, forward strand.
CTAGAATCAGGTAATCTTTGATGCTGATTTTTTTCATAGATACCATTGGAATCGATTAAAATAAAATGGCAAATTCAAAGAGATTGTATTATTTACTGGCGTAAATATTCACTTCGTGACTAGGTATTGTCAAGTGATCTAATAAACTTCATTGCTTCTTTGGCTGCATATGCAGGGGAATCTTGGTAAGGATAGAGTTCTACTGTGATAAATCCTTCGTATCCAATATCTTTGAGGGATTTAATGACAGAGGCTATATTTATGGCGCCCTTTCCTAACATAAGATGATTATGTGTTCTATCGGCTGCAATATCTTCCAAATGAACATGCTTGATATAATCTGATAATTGGGGGATGAGAATACTTGGATCTTCTCCGACACAGAAAAAATGCCCTACATCGAAATTCAGTCCAATATACTCTGAATCAAAATTTCTTATAAATTGAATAAATTGCTCTGACTTTTCAATCAAAAGTCCTGGTTCCGGTTCAATAAGCACGTTCACCTTTTCGTTTTCTGCAATAGGTAATACCTCTCGAATACCATTTTCAAAAATTTTGAATTGTTCGTTTATGCTCAATCCATAATTTTGACTAGGGCCGCCTGGCTCTGTAGATATGTTGTTAGCACCTAATTTCCGCGCTAATTTTATGCAATCTATTGTATGATCTATTCTCAATTTCCTGAGTTTCGAGTCATTTTCAATCCAAGATGGATGGTGAGTATCTCCAATAGCAAAAAGTGTAAACGCATTTAGATTGGAAATGCCTATCTTCAAATCTGATAACAATTGCTTGATTTCCACACACTCAGCATCACTTAGAGTTTTTGGATACGCATGTGGCACATCACAAAGTATCTCGATTCCCCTGTAGCCTATTTCAGACAAGCAATTGATGGTCTCTTTTAGGGTATATTTTTTGAACGCATTTGTACTAAATGCAAATTCCATTTCTTCTTGTTAGGGTCTCCAAAGGAAATTAGGTGATTGCTTGAAAAATTCATACGCATTGTAAAGTGTTACCTTTTCTATATCCTTGTTGCTGAATCCTTTTTTCTTCATTTCTCTGGCAACTAAGGGAACGCTTAAAGGATCCGATACTCCCCAATCAGCAGAACTATTAATCATGATCTTTTCAATTCCGTTCTTTTCAATTATGTCGATTGCTCTAGCGGGAGAAAGCTTTGATACTGGATATACAGTTAGGCCAGCCCAACAACCCAGTTCCAGAGTTTTCTCTATTGTTTCTTCAGTGTTATGATCAATAAGAATTTTGTTTGAAAATTCTAACATGTTCTTATTTTTAAGAACAGCTTTTGTACGCTCTATACCTTCTTTCTTATTAACGTGGGGTAGATGAATCATAGTAAGCATGTCTTTTTTTAATGCAATATCTAATTGCAATTGGAATAATTCCTCTTCCAGGTCGTTAATCAAATTGTACCCAATTTCACCAATTGCTACTACTCTCTGTCTGTCTAAGTATTTTGACATTGCTTTAAGCGCATCAAGGGCGAGCGGTCTTTCTGTTGATTCTTTCGGATTCACAGATAAGCAGACGTATTGATCAATAGCAAAATCATTTGATCTTTGAGTTTCAAATGTTATCATATGTTCCCAGTAATCTTCGAATGTACCGACAGAGGTTCTCGGACTACCCAACCAAAAGGATGGTTGGACAATTACTTCAATACCAGCTTTTGACATTATTTCGTAATCATCGGTAGTTCTAGAGTACATGTGTATATGCGGATCAAAAAAACGTCCCAAAAGGATCACTCTTATTGAAACTAATCCTTTTTTATATTTGTCTCGTGGATTTAAAAACCAAAGGAGAAGCTTGAAATTAGTGCAAATTTCTTCTTTGTGCGAACTAATTTTCGCTTCCAGATTTTCTATCCTGTTGACATTCTATTGATAATGATCAAAAGACTTTTGT
>DAIRDV010000099.1:0-4654 GCA_036795955.1 Nitrososphaeraceae archaeon
GTATTCTTTTGCCAGTTTCTTTTTGATTTCAATAGGGTTTTTTGAGCTCTTCAGGTCTTTTCTATGCACTATCGTAATGGCAGCTTCAGGACCCAGAACAGCAATTTCTGCTGTGGGCCACGCATAGTTTATGTCAGCTCTGAGATTTTTACTACCCATTGCAATGTAGGCTCCACCATAAGCCTTGCCTATAATACATGTAATTTTTGGAACTGTTGCATCACAATAGGCATATAGCAACTTGCTACCATGTCGAATAATTCCATTGTGTTCCTGATCTGTTCCCGGTAAATAACCTGGAGTATCAACTAGAGTAACTATTGGAATGTTAAAACAATCACAAAAGCGAATAAAACGTGCTGCTTTGGTCGAGGAGTTGATATCTAATGCACCAGCAAGGTACATTGGTTGATTTGCAACTATCCCAACTGCTTTGCCGTCAATTCTCGCAAAGCCAACAATTATGTTCTCTGCAAAACGTTCATGCACTTCAAGAAAATCAGCTTTATCAACCAGTAATCTTATAATTTGCTTCATGTCGTATTGTTCATACGGATTTTCTGGCAGGATTTTTGAGAATTCAGGTTCAAGCCTGTTCGCATCATCTTGCGATTCGAGAGGAGTTGATATTTCCATATTATTCTGTGGAATAAACGATATCAACTTCTTTATCTTATCCATGCATTCATATTCGTTTTCAGCCACGAAATGAGCGACGCCCGATTTTGTTGAATGAGTTCTTGCACCGCCCAATTCTTCAAAGGATACTTCTTGGCTGAGGACCTCTTTTACCACCTCTGGACCTGTAACAAACATTTGACCTATATTTTCAACCATGATAACAAAGTCAGTCATTGCGGGCGAATATACTGCTCCACCTGCGCATGGACCGATACTTGCCGTAATTTGTGGAATTACACCAGAAGCCATAGTATTTCTAAAGAAAATGTCACCATAGCCATCAAGACTCATGACACCTTCCTGAATTCTTGCCCCTCCTGAATCCAAGATACCGATAAGGGGAGCACCAACCTTGATAGCGTGATCCATTAACTTTACTATTTTTCTCCCCGCCATTTCGCCCAGAGATCCACCAAGTATTGTAAAATCATAAGCATATACAAAGACCTGTCTGCCGTTAATAGTCCCAAAGCCTGTAATGACGCCATCTCCATAGTATTTTGCTGTGTCAGCGTCAATTGACCGGTGTACGACGTATTTGTCGATTTCGATAAAGGAATTACTATCTAGCAGTAAATCTAATCTTTCCCGTGCAGTTAATTTTCCCTTTGTATGCTGAGCTTCAATCCTTTCTTGACCTCCTCCAATCTCTGCTTTTTTTTTCATTTCATGCAGTCGGTTTATCTTTTCATCATGCATAACAATTTTAAACAGCATATATTCGCATATAAATTCATTATAGCTCAAACTAGAAACTTGCGAACTAAATTCAGGTAGTATGACTTTTTATTGGCTTGTTCTTTGGCTACTTGAGCCTAAAAGTGATTTACTCCCTTAAACCCGACCTTCCGCCCTTTGCCCTTCGGAAGTAGTTCATGCCCATATTGTAATTATCGTACAACGATTCAAGGGATTCTATTTCAGATTGGAGCGATTCAAGCACACTCTTTGGAACATTGGCGTCATTTTTCATTAACTCATATTTTTCAATTTTTTCCGAAAGAAGTTTCCCGACATTTTGTTCATATTCGCTGGACATACTAAAATACTACGATTTCCGGGAGTTTAATGTTTTTCTATTATTCTATTGCATATTTCCTGTGTTCCACTGTATTTCCATTTTGTTTCGCTCGACTAGAATTAGGTACGACCAATCTGGTCAGAATATTATGACGAGTAAAATTTACTATCAGGTAATGTTTTCTCTTTGCTCGGGAGAATTATGCATGATTGTCAACTCTAGAAATTTCTCTAACTAGGACATCGGCTTCTTTTTCAGATGTAATAGTACTACGAACCAGATCTTCATATCCATCAGTTCGAGACAAGATTTGCAGAAGGGTTACAAAGTATTGAGAACCAAAATTACTCCTTGACGTATGAAAATATTGAGCAAGGATTCTAAGCGTCTTTTTCAAGCCTTGTGCCCTAGAAAAAATGCCCATGTTTTCAAACCCTATGCTATACCTATTGTATCGGATATACTTGTTACGCGAATCATCAAATAGTGATTTGGCTAGTATTGAAGAGAAATATCGCATTATCTTCCAATTTCTCATAACTAAAGATCTACTTAGGATTACGTCTAATTCTGATAGCTTGTCTAACAGAACGGCTATAGTAGAAATATCAATCTTTGACATCACGATACTAGAGAAAAATGCTCCAAGGATGTCTTTCCGTCTGTCTTCAGAAGATTGGCCAAATCGTGGATCTGAATAAGATATATCAGCTTTGTTAATGATGGCAAGTGCTTCCTCAAGTGTAGATGATGTGAAGAACTGGTTTATCATCGAATCTACTTCTATTTCCGCTGTAGAATTTTTAACCGACGAGTATCCTGCGATCATCACCTGTGCAGAATTAATAAGGGATCGTATATCCCCAAATGAATTTCTAACTACTGTAGTTCTATCTTTGGTGTCCATAGGAGAATTTAGATTTTTAAGAACTTTGTCCAAGTAGAGCATTGCTAGTCTGGGAGGTATGGGTGAGAAGTTAATTGTTTTTGAAACCTTTGATATTTTCTTAATTGATTCAGTGGATTTGTTAGCAGCCATTATTACTCTTATTGATGGTTCTGAAAATAGATCTATCAAAAAATCTAATCCGCCAGAGTCTTCCCTATTTGAAATCCCATCAAGCTCGTCGAGAAAGAGAAGAAAGTCTTTTCCGGTCAGACTGGCGTTGGAAAATATTGGATTCAATATCTGAGCAAGCATGTTCTTATTACGGGTATCACTTGCATTCAATTCAATAAGATCAATATCAAATTCTCGACACAATGCATGAACAAATGATGTCTTTCCAACACCCGGAGGTCCCACCAGTAACAGGGGTTTTGAGCCATCTGACCATTTTGAGATCCATTCTACCACCTTCTTCCGAGAATTTTCATTTCCGACAAAATCGGATAACTCTGGATGAATCATATAACCATCACGTGCCCTTGTTTGATTTTTGTTCTCATTTAGAATTTTTAATAGTGATTGAGAGATTTTTCTGAAAGTATGGAAATAGGTCTCTGCGTTTCATTACATTAAACCAGTACTGATTGTAGTGACTTACCGTCAAAAACAAGAATTTCAAAAATGGTTTTATGCTAAGTTCATCAGGTAACATTTCTAACGCAATTTTGGCTTCTTCCAGGTAGATTTCACTTTTGTCCAGTGTTAATTCAAATGCTTTCTCGACATTTTTTGTGACTATTGCATAGTATAATGGCCAGGACGGAATTTTTATTCCTCCGTTTACTATAGCATCTTCCATTTCGTTACCACAACCAACACATTCTGCTGCTTTTGCCATACCTAGATGAAAGATATCATTTAGAGGTGGGAGATTTAGTGCCATATTCCTTCCTGCTGTTCCCATCACGGCCCGATATTTCTTGTAGCAACCAATCATGTTCTCGTCGCTTATAGATTCTGGTTTTAATTTCAATCTAGCATCAATGTATTGGCCTATTCTTGCATCTTTGAATCCATCTTCAAATGCTTTTAGAACGGCATCTCCTCCAACAGAAATTTTTTGTCTTGCTATTTCCAGGATATAAGGATTCATTAGCTTGTAATCATCTAGAAATTCTACATCTTCATCAGCGTCCATTATTCTATCCATAGGTTCACTCAGATCTATAGCGATAACATGACCGTCAACAATTGCGTTTCGTACATCCTTAGAAATTGTTTCCTTGTTATAATCAGTTGCACTGTCAATAAGAGCTGTTAGAACAGGATAAGTCATTTTAACAAAATTAGAGTTCAATATTCGTTGAACTCTGTCTGCCAATACATCAGGCTTGGAGAGTCTTTCGCGAACACTTTCAATTTTTGCATCGTCCAAAGACAATTCGTTTGCTTCTATTTCATCAGCAAATTTTTTCATTGTTGCCTTTGGATTTGTATCTGAAATCAACTTTTCATGTAAAGATAGCAAGAATCGCTTTGTGAATTCTGAAAATTCTCTCTCAGACTCTATTTTGTATTTATGGTATTGTTTATACCCCTTTTCCTGTAAAAGTACTTGCTTTATTATCCGCTTACCGGAGCGAGTACTCATTAGTGAAACCTTTGAAAAAATTTTACTTTCTTTGGCACTCATTTACAATAATTTCAGAATATTTCGTCGTTATTTAACTTTCAGATTAATACTTATAGAAATTTCGAGTTTGAAAAGATTAAGAAAAAGACGGGTGTAGGTCTACCTTGAAGACATCGCAATTCTTTCTTGTTCATTCTTCTTCTTTACCGAATGACTTTCCATCGAGTTATTTGAAGCCAGAATTATCTCCTTGGCCAGAGCCTCTTCGATCGTCTTTGGGTTTGAGTAAGTTGATTCTCTCACTCCTTCTGCAATAAATCGTAGTGCCAAGTCAATTCGTCTTAAGGGTGCCACATCAACAGACACGTGGTATACAACACCACCGCGGTGAACGGCGGCCCGGAGTCGAGCAGCGCGCGCAGCGCGCGGG
>DAIRDV010000100.1:0-4620 GCA_036795955.1 Nitrososphaeraceae archaeon
TCAAGTCATCAATTGAACCTATTTTATAAAACGCGTCAAGTCCATAGAATCTGAGCAATTCCTCGTCTACGAACTGTGCTATTTTTACTAGGTGCTCTGCGGCGTGAATGGGTATTATTACGTCCTGAATGAAAAGTTCTAGCAATTGATCAGTCGATTCTAGGTTATTTCCTACATGATCTCTATGATATCCCAGATCTCTTAATTTTTCGATATCTGTCTTAATCCATTTGGGTTTAAAATGAGTTAGAGGTTCGTTTGTGGCATCAAAGCGTATAGTTCCATCCTTAAAAGTATACAAATTGTGCTTTTGTCGTAAGATGCCTTTCTCTATGGGCTCTGCACATCGATTTTTGCCCATTAGGAATTTGACACCTTTAAGTGGCTCTATGGGTTGTATTTCCAGATGTCTTTTGGCTTTTTCAACCACTGCTTTGAGAGGATAATTAGTAGGAGAATGGGTTTTGAGACGATTTCTGCAAACAGGACAATGTTCAGTCGGTTCCTCATCATTGTTAATTTCGTGTCTGCAAGTTGAGCACATTATTCGGATAGGAGTGCTAGAGAGACAATCTGGGCAGGAAACAGATATCGATGGTGATTTACAGTTGCTGCAAAATCTATTCGCAATTTCAATATATAGCGGTCTTTGCATCGCTTTCAAAATATCTCTAGTTGGTCCACCGTTTGTCCCAATCGGAAACAAGACATGAACAGGCGGTTTCATTTTTCGCTCTGCAGCCTTTTCTGGGCGACCAACACGGACCGCTATTGATGAAGAAAATTTTTCTTTTATACTAACATTTAGTAACTGGGAGATAACATCTAAAATATGTGCCTTAGTATTGTTAGGATCAGCGTCTAAGACAAAGCTTGATTCCAAAAGTCCGTTGATTCTTGATTCATCATCTATACACTTTGTTATCAATTCCCTGAGTATGTAGAGTTGATCAGGATCGTCTATCATTATCCTGTGTCCCTCAAGAGAAAGTGAATGAATTATACCGAGTTTTTCAAGAGCTTTTTTTACTTCTGAATCATAAAGTAAAGAAGCTCTCTCATTTGTATTTTTTATTGACTCTCCACTTTCCATCAATTTCGTTATTAAATGCTTGAATTCGTCTAGAGTTAACGCAGTCCAATAGAAAACATATCCAGGATAAAGTGGTATTTCAAAAAATTGACTAATTTTAAATGCTTCAATAGTTGATGGTTTTTTTACTAATGGATATTGAATTAATTCGGTTAGCCTTTTCCCATCAAACAACTTTGAATATGAGTCAGGATCCTTACCGGCAAGTTTAGTTTCTAATTCCAGAGCCCAAATCTCTTCTACATACGATGATGGAAGAAGCTGGGTATTGTTTTCAAGAAAATCGCCGTAGCTTATCAGAATATCGCCTAAGTAAAGAATTTTTGTAACCTTACTTGCTATGGATTTTGCTTGACTCAATGTTTCTATTTTCATAACACTTTCATCATTTAGTTTTACTATTGGTGGTTCTATACTATCTACTAGCGCAATAGTGGAAGCCTTTCCTGGTGCGTCAATTTTTATTTGTGTACCCACAGCGATTGCATAGTTTAATAATATTGGAATAGTTGGATGTATTCCAATTGTAGCAAATCCTGTATTGCAGCATCGGCCATATCGTAATCTAAAGCCGCCGATCTTTTTCTGCATCGAAAGAACAGGTCTACCAGTGATGACTTCAGTCATCCTGTGGGATACGGTATCATCGTCTGGAGTTTGAATCGCTCCTTCAAGAGTTTTGAGCCACTCCCATCCCTCCAATTTCAAGGTCTCCACAATTTTCAATAATTTTCTGCTTCTACCTATCAAACCATCGTTCATTACCCTTAATGCACCTCCACGAACTCTATTGGTAGAAATTCTTTGAAGATTCCGATGACCCACGACCTCCACAGGATCCGTGTCAACCCCATCAATCTCTACGGGGAGTGAACTTACGCAATGCATAACATCCTTGTCTGAAACCTTAAACTGGAAATTTCCAACTTCCCTTTCATAAATCCTTAACTCTTCAACATATCTACTAATTTCATCGTCAAATGAATTTGCTATGTATTTGTCTAAACCTACAATTCTTCTAACATGGTCAGCTATCAACATGGTTACGGCAGCTTCAGTTCCACCCGCGGATCTTATCGGACCAGCAAAAGATACAGATAGATATTCAGATTTATTGGCATTTGTTTTTATTTTAACGTCATAGATTCCTTGTAGAGGAGCTACTGTTACACCTTCAGTTACAACTGATAGTCCGACTCTTACTGCATTGTTTAGTCGTTCTTCAATACTGATTCCTCCGTATTTTCCGAGTGCAATCTCCTCGGCTATCTTCAATGCAGTTAATTCTTTTCCCAGTTCTGGCAACAGTATTCTTAATCTACTGGAAATGTCAATTTCGTGTATCTTTGCTATTCTATCTGGTAAATCATAGCCTATCGGAGATTCAACTTTATCAGAAATATCAAGACCCTTCTCTTTGGCTTCTTGGGCTACAGAAATGGCGTCATCAATATATTTTGAAATTTCTTGGTGATATTTTACATAGTATGGTGGAATTTGAGTGTCTTGGTTTTCTTTGATATTATTAGTCAATTTCTTAATGCTTTGATTATATTAACAAATTCTGATTCCCAGTCTTTTTCTCTTTCAATCATGGTACCGATAACTATTATGTCTGCTCCTGCGTCTGCTATTTTTTTTGCAGTTTCCGCAGAATTAATTCCACCGCCAACTATCAAGATTCCTTTATAGAATTTTTTTACAATACTTACCATTTCTGGTGGAATATTTTGTGATGCGCCGGATCCAGCTTCAAGATATAGAAATCGCATACCCATATACAGAGCTGCCAGGGCGTACATTACCGCAATATTTGATTTGTTAAATGGGATGGACTTGGCTTGACCTATGAACCAGGCAGTAGACCCATCTCCAATTATGAGGTAGCCGGTAGGGATGGCTTCTATATTATATTTATTTACAACCAAAGCTCCTTGCGCTTGGGCACCTGTGATATAATATGGATTTTCAGAGTTTAATAATGAGCTAAATAATATTGCATCAGCCGCTGGTGATATTCCTGTGACATTTCCTGGAAATAATATAACAGGAATCGTGACGTTTTTCTTTAATTCCGTCACAAAACTAGACAATTCAATTTGATCCGAAGTTGATGAACCACCAACTAAAATTGCTGAAGCTCCTAGCTGTTCTAATTTTTTTGCCAGCTCTATAGTCTTAAAGGAGTTTTCAGAGTCTATAAGTGGAAAACATAAGGTCTTTTGTCTCTTGATTTCATTCAAAATGTATTGTTCTGTGCTTTGTATTTCCATCATTTCTCAAACTAATTACTCGTATAATAATAATCTCATCAGACAATGTAGACAAGCTTATACCAACGGATGCTATTCAAAACCCAAGATAGTAAAATAAATAAATTAATTAGAGTACTATACAAATTTGTATAGTATATGGAAAATGACAATCTTAATTATACTTCAATTTTCAATCATTTTATTGAAAATTCTATATTTACCAGGAAACAAACATCAATTATCTACAATAAAATATTGAATGAAAAACGTGCTGTAAACATCTCCGCAGGTGCATATTATCGGCAATTAGGTCAATGTAGAAACAAGGTACGAAGAACTGTTTACACATTATTGCTGTTACGACTTCTTAATGTGGTCGATGTGGAAACATTTGCTGTACTGAATCAATTAAATGATCAGTTGAATGTGATATTAAATAACCCTAGTCACAAAATCGACGACTCTACATTAGGGAATGTGATATCCTTAATAGATAATGTGATAAGAAAACTAGTTTTAATATAGAAAAAATTTAATAAATGTCTGTGTTTAATCACATGATATCACATGAATATGTTCGGTCTTAATTTGGATTATTCATTATCCGATACTTTGATTTCATTGATTTTTTTCGTATTATCCTTTTTTACCTTCTTGTATATCGGTTATTTCAGGGATATCAAAGGCCGGGATGAGCAAGATTATAAGATGAAGGATATGTTGATAGAAGGATATTTACACAAATTCGATGAATATAATGAGATTATTTCTGATTTGCGAAGTAAATTGGATGTGATTGATCAGAAGATCAATCCTGAAAAAAATCTAATTACGGAGCGCGGACTTGTGATAACAGATAAGCCTAGTGACGTGGTTACGAAGTCACATAAATTGATATCACATTTAGATTCGCCTGTGACTAAGAATATTAATGTCACAGGAGATGACGCGTCATTGGGAGAGGAAGATATTTTACGTGCGAATACGGTTGACGCGATTCTAAGAATGTTGGAGGTCCCACTAACTTCAAGGGAGATTCAAAGAAAAATTAACAAATCACGCGAACATACTTCCAGATTGCTAAAAAAACTATATTCTGAAAATATTGTCATTAGAGACGAGAGTGTGAGGCCCTACAAGTATAAAATTACAGATGAAGGTCGTAGACAGTTGGAACAGACAACAATTTCGGATGGTTAGACTTTTCTAAATATTCCGCAGCATTATTTTGGTTGTCTTTTACAACTGCATAAACCCACTGTTTACCGTTTT
>DAIRDV010000101.1:0-4569 GCA_036795955.1 Nitrososphaeraceae archaeon
ATTGTATCCTGATAGGTGCCTTGAAGCAACCATGGCATCTCCCCCATTATTACCTGTTCCGCAAAACGATAAGATTTTTTTCCCCGCAAATTCGGGGCCCTTTTTTGTAAAAATAAAATCTGCAAGGCCGTGCCCTGCGTTTTCCATCATTAGTATTTTTTTCATACCAAAAATAGCAAATCCATTATCCTCAATACGGTACATCTGCTCCGAAGTAATTGGTTGCTCTCTTGTTGCCAATGTTTATTTATTCAAAAATCGAGAAATAAAAATTATGAGCTACTAAATGGTGTCACAAAAAGGCATAACATAGTTTTTCAGGTTACATTTTCTTGTTTCACTATTCACAATTTCATAGGTACTTCCGTCGTAAGTACATTTTATGACCGGTAATTCTTTCATTCTAGAATATTTGTCCGCTATTTTATAATATTCTTGCAACTTTCTGTGAATGTAAACTGTCTTACCTTCTTCTCTGATTCTTCTTTTTTGCATGAATTTAAAAGCCAAAACAACATGAGCCGTCTTATACACTCGGAACATATCTCTTATTTGAAAACATCTTTGGATTTGATCAGGAGGTACATAAAGAGTATCGGAAGTTCCAGATTTGGCCTCAATGGACAGGAATATTGATTCCTTGTTATTCACCGCTATAATATCTGGCAAGTTTGCACTGGATCCTCCCAAACGTCTTGCTCTCCAGGGAATATTGCTATTGAGTTTTTGTACAAGTACATGCTCAAAACTATATCCTCGATTTCTTCTAGTCCTATTTAATTTGGTGTAAAATTGTTTCACGTCTTCTTGGATAGTTTTCTTCTTACCCGGTATCATCGTCTGGTAGGCTTGTGCTTGATACACCAAGATATTTTGCATTCCACACACTAGTATTTAATTCAGAAAGAATGAACTTTTTGAACAAACACGTGTTGAAATACTATACTTGTTTGGTACGCCGTGAAAGTCAGTGGACTTCAAACAGTTTATAAATATATTTACAGGCGAACAGTATGTTTGTTAATGCTAGAGCATGTTCAAACTGATATAGAGGAAATTAATAAAAAATTCAAAGATATTGAAGAAAGAAGAAATACTATTATCAAAGGAACGAGAGATGCGACGATACTTTGCAGCAAAGCAATAGTATCAATGCACGCACATAAAAAAAATGAATCACTTGAATATATTGAAAAGGCAAAGAAATTGTTGCAACAATTTAGGGAACTAGGTAAAGATGATCTTCAAAAATATTTGTATGTAGCGGAGCAAGAGTATGTAGAGGCCTGCTGTCTTTTTTCAATAGCTGAAGATAATGCAATACCGAGTATGAAATCTCTGGAAGTTTACGATATTTCATATGTTATGGGACTCCTGGACTGCATTGGTGAAATCAAGCGTATGATTATTGATAAAATTAGGACAGAGGGGATATCTAACGTAAATACATTGTTTGAATTAATGGACAGGATCTATGGTACAATATATCCACTAGCTGTTTATGATAACCTTATGCCCGGATTAAGAAAGAAATTGGATGTTTCGCGTATACTGATTGAAAATGTTCGGGCAATAGTTACGGAAGAAAAGCGTAGATCTGTCATGATCGAAAGAATACAGGAATTCGAAACAAAACTAGTTTCCTTTGATCATTCCCAAAAATAGTAACAATTAGGTACATCCTAATTTTACGAATGCATCTGACATTAATTTGGTTAGGCCTTTTTGCCATTCTGGAAAGTCATTGGGCTGCTTAGGATAGTCATGATAGTGAACTACCAATTTCTTGTTTACATCCGCAGTCTGCTTAAGATCTTCTGCCAGTCTTTTATTGATGGCTCCATGAATTAACATATTGAGCTTGTCAACCATGCCAAATTCAGGGTGTTCTCCATTAGTTATGTTTTCGACATCTAATTTTGAAAGAAAGTGTTTCATTCCAAAGTTAAGTTGATCGTTTGATAATTTCTGAAGGAGTCTTCTAAATACTTCAAGACCCGCTGTCTTGTATCCATAAGCTTCAACAAAATCCAAATTATATTGCCAAAGCGATTCTTCTGAAAAATCATTGGCCTGTATTGACTGTACTGCGTCTTTTCCTGCGATAGTAGCTGCTATTATTGCCGGACCAATTCCACCAGCATCAAGAGGCTTTGGCATCCATGCGGAGTCACCAACCATCATGTATCCGTTTGCCACCAAACAATCATTCTGTCGCCTGACAGAAACTTGCCATGTTCCCCAGCTATTTCCGTCATCGTCTTCGCCATCTGCTATTTGTGGATTTTTTATCACTGGATTCATGCCGACATAATCATCTATCTTTGTCTTCAGATCCTTACGTTGTCCTTGCTTTCTGTTATGTTCTTCCATCGCCTTTTGCTGAACTCCTAGGCCAATGTTGACTTTGCTCTTTCCCTTCGGAAACACCCAAGCATATCCTCCAGGGGCGATATTCTGATCCAAGTGGATTAGACAATAATCGGGATCAAAGAATGTATTATCTTCCGCTTCATTTTTAAAATTATAAATGTACCTTCCAGTTGCTTCCAGATCATCCCTGTTAATCTTCTTTTGAATATGTGAATTAATTGGAAGATTCGTACGCAAAACAGAAGTAACTCCCGTGCAGTCTATGACAATCTTACAAGTCTTTTTGAACGGGGATTTTGTTTCCAAGTCCTCTCCCTCGACCCCAATTACGTTGTTATTATCAGTAAGCAAATTTCTTAATGCTAAATTATATTTAATCTCTATGCCCACGCTAAGTGCGTCATTGAGTTGCTTTTGTGGCAAAACCTTTCTATTGAGTATATAGCCTTCACCGTCAAATGAGATGGATGTCTCATGGTCCGGTGAGAATGCTTTAACTCCCTTAACGGGATGTTCAATTTCAGGACTTTGCCACTTGATACCAATCCTTGATGTCATGTAATCTACACTATTTTTGCCCACCGCGTCGCCGCACACCCATCCTGATATTGTCTTCTTACCTAGCTGTGGCGATGCATTTCTATCTACAACTAGGATCTTAAGAGATTGTTTTGAATAATAAGCTGCGGAGGATGCAACTATCATACCGGCCAATCCTCCCCCAGCTACAATAATATCATAATCTCTTAGTTCCGATGTCATAAACCAAAAATGAAAAGATATTCAATTGTTAATTAAAGTTCCGAATAATGAATTAAGACTGGTATGGAGGGAGTGGGATTCGAACCCACGAACCCCTAAGGGACAGGATCCCCCATGGTAGCAGTTTAATCTTGAGTCCAGCGCGGTTGGCCATGCTTCGCTATCCCTCCATAAAACAGACAATCTGCTATCCTTATTTCACCTTTACTGGTGAGATTTGTCTAATAGATTGCTTTTCAGGAATCTAGGAAATACAGAAACTTTATTATTGGAATAAGGATGGTAATTGGTAAATGGCGATGGAAACTAAGATAAATCAATTGCACGCTGGAATGCGAGGAATTAATGTAAAAGGAAAGATAGATTCAATCAAAGAACCCCGAACAGTGAATTTGAGAAACGGAGAAACAGCTCAAGTCGCAGATGCAGTTCTTTCGGATGAAAGTGGCAGTATCAAACTATCATTATGGAATGACCAGATAAACATGGTAACAGAAGGAGATGAAGTCACAATTGAAAATGGATATACTCAATCATTTAGGGGAGAAAATAGCCTAAATATCGGACGTTATGGAAAGCTCGTAAAACTTTAGTTTAAAATGTGGTAACGCTCGCTAAATTCCTGATCCGCCAAAGTTTATAAGAAAATTACGTTCTCAACTTTTAAACTTTACCTACTCGTATAGAGGTTATTTTTCTTTGAGTGGGCTATGTTGAACCGTTCACACTATGAACATGTTCACGTAATCAAAAATAAGATCATCGAAATAAGGAGTCGAATTAGTTATCACAATGCACAGCGATGATATGACAGATATTTATGAGTAGGAACCTCGAAGCCACGTATTTTACACTTTATTTTATCATTTAGAGTCGATACTGTCATAACTTTGGAAAATTCTATCAAGTATTAATTCATTTTCTATGGAAATCATTGAGTTAGAAGAGTTGTCTTGAAGCCGTTGCAACTGCAATATGCTTTGTGACAGCGAGGTTCAGGCGGAGGGCCGTGATCTTGTTTTCTATGTCCACAGTTAAGGCAGACATCATGCAATGACATATGATAATATTGGCAAGAAAATTTTATAAAAGTTTAAAAATTAACGTACTCTTCCTACATCCTCAATTTTTACCGTAAATTTAGATTTGCAATTAGGACAAATATAGACACCTGTGGCGTGAGGTCCTGATCCATGACTTTGATAGTCTAATACTGCTGGGGAAATATGCTTCTCGCTATGGCAGTAAAAGCACAAAAAATTCATTAATTTAATACGATCGAGAATTTCTTGTTTTGACACCTCAGGATGATTTTCACTCAACCAAAGACACTGGAACAATTATGTCTAAACATGAAATATATAAATATTATTTGTAGACGAGGCTCAAATCGTTATTCAATACAACTCTTTTATTCCATATTTAATCGTGGAT
>DAIRDV010000102.1:0-4537 GCA_036795955.1 Nitrososphaeraceae archaeon
GATTCTAAATATGAAAGTGGTTCCCATCTTGATAGGCACGAGCTAGTTGGTAATGGTAAAATAGGAATCGAAGGTTTTAGAACAATAATTAATCACAAGACAGTAGGAAATATACCAATGGTAATGGAACCAAATTTTGTATCTATTGAAGAGGACATTAAAAACCTTGGTTTGGTACGTAAACTTAGAAAACATACCAATTAATCTTTGACTTATATTTCTATTAAATAAGCAAATAAAAATAAATGCATGTTGAATCACAGAATCTAAGAGAAATAGAGAAAAAATGAACACTTACGATACTGTGATGAAACTGGCCCTTGAAAGAGGTTTTTACTTTCCAAGCTGTGAAATATATGCAGATTCCCACGCAGGATTTTGGGAGTATGGCCCAACAGGTAATAATCTAAAAAACAAATTCATAGAATTATGGAGACGTGAATTACTCAGACGAGATGAAATGATAGAAATTGACGGCTCACAGATAATGAGCAGGAGTGTTTTTGTCGCATCGGGTCATCTGGACAATTTTACAGATCCGATAATAAAGTGCAAAAAATGTGGAGCAACTTTTCGTGCAGATAGGTACATAACTGAAAAAACAGGCAAGGAGACGCCAGAGCTACTTTCAGGAAGTGATATTGACAAGTTAATAATTGATTATTCTTTGAAATGCGCCAGTTGTAATGGTGAATTTTATGAATCAAGCAGATTCAACATGATGTTTAAGGTTGAAATTGGTCCTTCCATGGAACAAGCATATCTTAGACCAGAAACTTGTCAGACAATTTTTGTTGATTTCCCAAGACTTTTCAAGACTATGAGAGGAAGACTTCCCTTACCAGTGGCTCAGGTTGGTAAAAGTTTTAGAAATGAGATTGCGCCAAGACAGAGCCTATTGAGATTAAGGGAATTCTACCAGGCAGAAATAGAAGTATTTTGTAACCCTAATAGGCTTGATGAACTACCAAAATTTGAGCAGGTTAAGGATACTCCACTATTATTGTCGATAAAGAACTCAATTCATTCATTGAGCGCTAATCAAGCATTAGAGCAAGGGTATCTACCGAATAAACTTGTGGCTTACTATCTTTCTCTTCTTTCTCAGTTCTATAGCAAGACTGGAATAGATATGAAACGAACAAGATTTAGGCAATTGTCCGACGAAGAGAAGGCATTTTATGCAACCATAGCGTTCGATTTTGAAGTTGAAACTAGTATCGGATGGTTAGAATTGGTGGCATGTAATTATAGATCAGATTACGATCTAAAACGACATAGTGAAGTAAGCAAACAGAATCTGTATGTCATCGATCCGGCAGACAATAGCAAAGTATTGCCACATTTGTTTGAATTGTCAATGGGAATAGACAGAAGTATTTACTCAATATTAGAACATTCCTATTATGAAGATATAGAAGCAAAGAGAGTGGTATTAAAACTAGTTCCACAATTAGCCCCAGTACTTGTGGGAGTTCTTCCACTTGTGACCAAGGATGGTCTCCGTGAAAAGGCTCGTGAAATACATTCAAGGTTAAAATTGGATTATTCGACATTTTATGATGAGTCAGGTTCGATTGGTAGAAGGTATAGAAGACTTGAAGAAATAGGAGCCCCATTTGCATTGACTGTTGACAACCAAACCATGAATGATGATACAGTCACAATAAGACACAGAGATTCTATGTCACAAGAAAGAATTAAGGTCACAGAAATCACGAATTTTCTTGACACAGTTATCTAGTCAAAAATAAACTAAAATTCCATAGTCACATAGATGTTGGAATTATCAGCGCTTCAGTAAATTTAGTAGAATCAGAAAACATAAGGCTTTTAGGTCGAATGAATAATTACAATCTACCAAACTAATGATTTTACAGAGAATTACATGTACTCAAACAGTACTTGCAATCATTAGTCTTATAATTATTTCAGGACTTACGGTACTCACGACGCAATCGCTAGGACTCAAATTTTCCGCAACAATGTCTGGAGAAGAAGTTTCACCTCCAATCAATTCCAATGTAAATGGAACTGCTTCGTTTAGAACAACTTCTTTTGATACCGTTATAAAGTACAAGATCAAAGTAACAGGATCGTCTGATGTAACGAGTGCGGATATTCATCTAGGAAGAAAAGGAGAAAATGGCGAGATGGTTGTTGACCTTTTGAAAGATAGCAAAAAAAATGGAATTAGGATGGAAACTTCAATAAGAGGAAATATCACTAATTCGGATCTAGTAGGCTCATTGACTGGCAAAGAATTGATTAATCTAATTTCGGCAATGAGAAATGGAACCGCCTACGTGAATATTGATACACCATACCACGATAATGGTGAGATCAGAGGGCAGATTATCGTACTTCGATAATATCTAATTAAGGTTCTGAGCTCTACAGGGTTTTCAATTCCGGGCATGACACTACCAAATTTTACAATCCCAAAACCAAGCCTAATTTGCCAAAGTGGACTTACATACATTACATTGATATATGCTTAAATCCAAAATCCCGTAGATCAATCGATGGCAAGACAAGATCCAAACCCGCTTCCATATGGGGCCTTACCGTATTTTCAGATTCATTATTTGATTGAACCAGTAAAGATATCCAGCCCCTCGGCATACATGGCAAAGGCTAGAGCAAAAACAGAAGGACATTTTGAAGACAAAAAAGTAATTGATATAGAGTGGATTGGGGGAAGACTGGCTCAAAGTTTAGCAGAAGACAAGGAGTTAAACGAAATGTTGAAACCATTTATGATTAGAGAAGGAGAGATAAGCATCGATCCACAAAAAGACAGAGTAAGATTATACACCAAGTGGAAGAGAGAAGATAGACTACAGTTCGATCCTCAGTTCTTTCAAATTGTCGAAAGAATTGCCAATGTGATTAAACGATTAGAATCGTAAAATCAATCTCTAAAATACTGATTTCTCAAGTAGTGTAGTATTTTTTTATTTCATAGTACTTTAAAATATTTTGACTTTAAGAGTGAATCGATTTTTTTATTCACATTAAATTCAATATATACATATTAAGGAACAGTAAATGAAGCCTATGGTGAGCAACCCCTCCAATCTAATTCAGGATACAAAAGTTGTAAAGAAGATTAAGAATGGAGAGCTCAAAATTGCAATTTATGGTTTAGGTCATGTTGGTGCTCCACTTGCAGCTGTTTGGCTTCGGGCAGGAGCGCATGTCATAGGAGTGGATAATTCAAAAAATGTTCTAACTGCAGCAAGAAAAGGAAAAACTGTAATACCTGAACCAAAAGTAAATGCTGCATTTAGAAAGGGAATTGATACTGGGCGATTCAAGTTGTATGATGATCCTATCAAGGCGTCCGAAGACTCCTATTTTAAGATGATTTGTGTTCCCGTATTGTCTCAAAATCAAGATCTCTCCGCCGATCTCACCGCGGTTTCGGATGTTGCTACAATGATAGGTAGAGGTCTCAAGAAAAATGACATAGTATCACTTAACCCGAGTGTTCCTCCAGGAACAACGGAAGATATAGTCATACCAATAATTGAAAGACAGAGTGGATTGAGTGTAAAACGAGACTTTTGTATGATATATAATCCTGAGAGAATTTATGAAGGAAGAGCCATAGCAGATATCGAAAATAACTATCCGGCCATACTCTCATCTTTAGGACCAAGAAGCACACAATTAGCATATACTATCTACTCAATTATTTTCAAGAAAGGAGTGTTGATTCTAAAAAGTATTAGAACAGCTGAAGCAGAAAAGTTGTTTGAGGGCGTGTATAGAGATGTTAATATTGCACTTGCTAATGAGTTGGCAAAATTTTGTGAAGTTACTGGGATTGATTTTTGGCAAGCAAGAGATGCCGCAAACTCACAACCATTCTGCCATTTACATAAAGCCGGAATTGGAGTTGGAGGGGCGTGTATACCAGTATATCCTCAATTTGTACTCGATGTTGCTAATAAAATGAACGTACTTTGTGAAGTAACAAATATCAGCAGATCTATTAATGAAGGCATGCCATCATATTGTGTAAGACAGGCCATTAAATTATTAAAATTTTCAGATTTGCCCAAATCAAGCGTAACAATACTAGGTTTAGCGTTCAGAGGAGAAGTTTCGGACACGCGATTGTCTCCTACCTATTCGGTGATAACAGAATTGCAAAAGTTTGGAATAAAGAATATTAGAATTCATGATCCCTTTGTCAATAACGATCCAAATTTGTTAAAATACCATAATGTGTCGTTAATTACAGATTTAAACAAAGCAGTAAAAGATTCAAACCTGATAATTCTGTCAACCGACCACGAAGAATATAAGAAACTTGGAAAGAAAGTTATTGGAAATATTCCAGTTTATGATGGTCGGGCTTTATTGAATAGAAATTTGATTAATAAAAACAGAATTCTCACAATCGGCCAGGGAGATATCAAAATTACGTAGACTCTTCCTAGACCCATTTTAATATTAGAATTATACCGTATGAAAAGTCGACAGTATACATTTAGTTATGATTGGATTCCCAGAATTGTTTCTTTTC
>DAIRDV010000103.1:0-4517 GCA_036795955.1 Nitrososphaeraceae archaeon
GCCAAGGGAGAACCATTTCCAGCTGAAGCTTTATTGATGACTCTAGTATTCATACAACATAAAATGATTAATTGGTTAATAAAATATCAATATAAGAAATTAAAGTAATCCGACACAAAACTGTTCCTTTATTTATTTGTGAAACTTAAATATCATTACTGATAAAAGGAAATCTAAATAGTACAAATGGAAAAGTTTTCCACATTCTAATATCACTGTAGAATAAATATAATATATCAAAGATCTCTGCTAATGGCAAGTGTCAGTGTACTTTGGCGAGAGGCTTGGTTGAAACCGCTCTCAATCTATGATATTGAAACAAAAGATTGCAAATTCTGTAACAGAAAGTTAAAGAATCAGGATTTTGTCACATCCTGTGAATTCTGCGAAATTGGTATTATGCATGACAATTGTGCAAACGAACACATCTTGGAAATACACAGGGCACAGATAAGAAAAAAAATAGAGCTACACAAGGACAAACCATTACATGACTTTCAGTAATTTCTACTTAATTGCCACATTTACTAAAAAATTCTTTCTTAAAAAGAAATATAAAATAGATATTTGGATACTAACTAAGAGTAAGCTTAGAAATTCATAAGATAGTATTATTTAGAATAGTATTATTTAGATTACGTTCTTAATTAAGTATCGAGGAACGCATTTATCGCTAATATTGTTTTTTGCCGCCAGTATTGTGAAGTCTAAAAAAGTGTACAAAAAAGGACAAAAATTTAACCGAAAAGATTATTTATAGGAGGCAGAGAATTTTATGAGGATGAACAATTACGTATACGTTCTGCTGGTTTTTGCCGTCGCGTTCACTGCGATCCAACTTTTAACATGGGGTACTGCAGAAGCTGGAAAATATCCGAGGATTAGAGCCGACGCAGGTGCTGACATGAAGGTCTTTGAAAATCAAGAGGTGAAACTTGATGGTTCTGATAGTCGAGGCGCATTTAAAAAATTCGTTAACTATGATTGGGAATTAGTTAGGGTAAATGGTGTCAAAGTACAAAATAATCAACCATTTCAAATAGACGACAGCAATAAACCTGAAGCTTCGTTCAAGGCTCCACAGGTCACAACCGGAGAAGCTACATATGAGTTCAAATTAAAAGTACGAGATACGCTTGACAGAGAAGACGATGATATAGTCACCGTTTTTGTAGTGAAACAACAACCTACACTTCCAGTCGGACCCGCATAGTGTAAGAGACGGATACAACCCGAATTAATCTGTCTACATCACGTATGCAGACAGAAAATTAAACACAAACGGCCTTTAATTGTATTTATAATAACAATTTTGGGCCACTTCAATTCTTTTTATTATTCATTTGTCCCACTTTTCATTTCCCGTAGTTTTTGAACTCGTTTTTCTACAGGAGGGTGGGTAGAGAAGAGATTAGCAATAGAACTTCCAGAAAGAGCCGGAATAATAAAGAATGCATTCAATTTTTGAACGCTTTGTAATTCCTTTGTTGGGATATTTCCCATTTTGCCACTTATTTTAATAAGAGCACTAGCCAATTTATCAGGATTACCAGTCATTATTGCCCCACTCCTATCTGCCGAATATTCCCTGTATCTCGAGATGGCCCTGATAATAAGGAAGCTTACAATCCACGTTATTATTGCAACTAGAATCACAATTGCCGTACCTGAAGTGTTTCGATCTCGTCCACGCATTCCTCCATAAAAACTGAATTGGACAAGATACCATGCTACAGTAGAAAATACACTGACTAATGTTAGAACTAAAACATCTCTACTTCTAACATGACTTAATTCGTGTCCTATTACAGCTTCAAGCTCATCATCATCCAAGAGATCTAAAATCCCGGAAGTTACTGCAACCAGAGAGCTTTTAGGACTCTTACCAGTGGCAAAGGCATTAGGGACCAAGGAATTAACAATCGCAACTTTGGGTTTTGGGATTCCGTTGTTAGCTGAAAGTTTTTCGACAATTTCATGAAGTCTCGGATACTGCTCTTTTGATACAATGGTGGCATGAGAACTCCATAGGACTATTTTGTCGGAGAAATACCATTGTGCTAAAATCATTACACCTGCAATAATCGTTAGGGGAATGTATCCTACTCCCAGATAGTTAAGAATACCCAAGAATACGGCATATAATATACCCAAGATAATGAAACTCAAAACTATTCTGACCTTCAGACCAGAATCTCCCTTCCATTGCGTATCCATAAATTATGTTTAGTATATAGCAAGTTTACTTAATTAATCTAATGTACTCAAAGGTACTAACTTGTGACAGACGAAAAGAAGAGGCCATGATTTATAGGTGTAAAACGCATGTACAACAATCAGATTAAGTGACAAAAATCATAACAGCCAAAGACAAAATTGACAATAATAACAGGCTATTAGATTTGAAGGATTTTAATGAAGTGTTTGAGTTTGTAAAGACTTCCGTGAATTCAGTATACGATATGAAGCGGGCGGGTTTGAGCTTGATGCTACATGGAATGCCAGCGAGAGTGGGGGCTTATCATGTATTGGGTTCAAATGTCATCGCCATCAATAGTGTTCTTTTAGAATTAGTAAGAAAACATTCAACCTCTAATTATGAATACAATTCTTATTTATTCACGGTACTTTTGCACGAGTATCTTCATAGCTTTGGAATCCTAGATGAAAACACAGTTAGAAATATGAGCCTGAAACTTTGCGAAAAATTCTTTGGTGAAAATCGTATAGTAACCGTCATTGCTGAAGATCCACTAAAAATTTTCCCACAAATAGGTCTGGTAAGATACGATAAATATGAAAGCAAATTTGAGCTCATCAAGAATTTTGATAATTCGAATCAAACTTACATAAGGTAACAGAAATTCTCCAAAATGCCGCGTAAAGGAACATAGTCCTAGTTTAAAGAAAAGAAAAGGAAAGTCTAGTTTGAAACCTTAATTGGCTCTAGCTCGAGTTCAGCTTCTGTATCTTCCTTTTCCGGTGCCTTCTTGCGTGTTAAATTTACATTCTCCGGAATTTCAAAATCATAGCACATTTTTTGATCTTAGATAAATGGGCAATTGTACTATAAAGCGCTTTTGAAAGACCAAGATGAGTTACAAGACCCCAAGAACACTTCTTACGTATTCTTTCTGACAATCTACTAATACTTCGGCAACAAAAAAAAGATGATGTGTAACACTGCCATTGTATTAGGTAAGGAGCTTTCAAATTATACCTTTGGGGAGAAACATCCTTTTAATTCTCACAGGTTGGATGCGTTTGGGTCAAAAATTACTCGATCACAGGATATTGGCGCTAATAATCTGAAAGTAATTTCCCCAGTCATGGCAGATGAAGGTGTGTTATCTTACTTTCACGATAAAGACTATATCAATTTTGTAAAAAAATCCTCAATAGAGGGAATAGGATATCTTGACTCCGGTGATACACCTTCTTTCAAGGGAGTGTTCGATGCTTCAATGTACGTTGTGGGATCTACATTACTGGCCCTCGACACTGTAATAAATAATACCGACGGAATTATTCATGCATTTAATCCAATTGGAGGTCTACATCATGCAAGAAGGAATGCTGCGGGTGGCTTCTGTGTTTTTAATGACATAGGAGTTGCCATAATGTATGCTAGAAAGAGATATGATCTGAGGAAAATACTGTATGTTGATATTGATGCTCATCATGGAGACGGGGTGTATTACGAATTTGAACAAGATCCTGATTTGTTCATAGCCGATATTCACGAGGACGGTTCATACTTGTATCCTGGAACAGGATTCGAATCAGAAGTAGGTTCAGGGGTTGGAGCAGGTACAAAGCTAAATTTATCACTGCCACCGGGCGCTACAGATAGTGACTTTATTTCGGCGTTTGTGAAAATCGAAAATTTTATTGAATCTATGAGTTTTGATCTAATAATATTGCAGTGCGGGGCAGACGGCTTGTCGGGGGATCCTTTGACACATTTGAAATATACCTACAGATCACATGAATATGCTGCTCAATTTCTACATAATTTCGCACATGAGAATTCTCGATGTAGAATTATTGGTCTTGGTGGAGGAGGATACAATACACAGAACGTGGCGATTGCTTGGACCAGAGTAGTTGAAGTATTTGCATCCGACTTCCAGCCTGAAAAAAATAAATCAAGGAATTTCTAAACTGAAATTCTTAAGAAAGATTTTTTATTTAGGAAGAGTAGATTAACTTTGATTGATAAAAACAATGTTCAATTTAACTAAATATATGATTTTGTTAGGCGTGGTCTTGTCAGTTTTTGTCCTGTATGCAGCATCGGTTTCGACACATTCCTTATTAGCACAAAATAGCCAGGGTATAGTTATCTCATTAGGCAATTCTAGTTACGTAACCCTAACTAATACTGACGCAAATCAAGTTAGAGTAAATGTAAAATACACTGTTGAAGATGAATCGCTGAAAAATAAAATGATAAACGCAGTGATGGCAGTGTTTGCTCCAAACGGATCACTTCTACGGACGACTTCATTTCCCAC
>DAIRDV010000104.1:0-4408 GCA_036795955.1 Nitrososphaeraceae archaeon
AGATCCGGATAGCGCGGGTTCACAGTTTTTTATTGTCTTGAATGATTCAAGATTTTTAGACAATCAGTATACGGCATTTGGAAAAGTTATAGATGGCATGGATGCTGTTGATAAAATTGCAGCATTACCAACAATCCAGAATGACCAGCCACAAGATCCAAATTTGGCAAAAATAAATTCGATAAAAATTGTAGACAATAATGGGACAAAAAATTGAGGTCGGTAGTTTTGTCAGTAATATCTAAGATTTATTTCAACAAAGCAGCGTAAATGAACGGGAGTAGCGTGGTCGCCTCCCCGTGTATAGTAGTTTGTCTAGCCTTACCCTTGACCTTACCCCAAGATATTGCTTCTGCAACTAACGCTCCACTCAAACTTCCATCCCATTCAGAAGCTGTTGTTATAGACGCCGCGTAGTCGAGTCCACCCCGAAATTGGTTCCACCATAATGTATGGTGTTTAGATATACCTCCACCAATAATAAAAGCACCAGTCTTCGTTGCCTCATAAACCAAATCAGAAAGTTTAGTTTCGTCTAATAGCAAGTTTAAATTAAAATCTCTATGTTTCTGATAAAAGAACCATATTTGACTTCCAACAGCTCCATCAACAATACCTGGTACTACAACTGGAATATCATTCTTGTAAGCCCAGTACAGGAATGAAGACTCGTTAAGAGTACTGCCTATTCTTCTCGTTATTTCAAAAGTCGGGACATTCTTTACACCTTTTTCATATAAATCCTTTAAACATTCCTGTACTTTTTTTTCAATAACTGGACCATAATTATTCTGGGGGACTAGTACATTTCCCAACCTGTGGATATTTCTTTTATAGAGCATGGTATCATCCATGCGAAAATCTCCGGCATAGTATTTCGTATCAGATCGTGCTATATCATGATCGAGAGCACCACAGGTTGTAATAACACAATCAAACATCTTGCGTTTTAGCATATCTTTTATGATTCCCCTCGCGCCGGTTGAGATTATTGATCCTACAAATGACAGAAATTTGGTGCACTTCGCATCTTCTGTCATCGTTCTAATTATATTAATTCCGTCCCAAAGATTTTTGGATTCAAAACCACCGGATTTCGCCATACCATCAACTAGTAAAGAAATAGATTTTGAGTTAATTTCGTAATCTCGTACTGAATCACTTAATATGTCTTTATTTATTTTTTTTGAGCCTTTTGATTTCAATTTCCTAAATTAAAGTGTCCAACCTTATATTATTTTTATCTGTTTCATATAATCTGGTTTTGCAAAAGATTATGCTATTTCGCACGATTCAATTTAGCCAGTACACTCAGGCTCGTTATTCTACTCTATTTCGTCACATTATTATAATGATAATTCAATACATTTTTAGATGCGTGTAAGATATTGGCGTTTATCAGTCAATGACGTATTAAATTCTACATATCCTATCGAAAAGGCTAACCACTGGGACATTAAATGTCTGCAAGGAGAGTATGAACATTTTGGAGTTTTCTGGTTTAGATATGGTACTCCGTTTGACAAGGAGTTAATAAATGGAATTTGCTTTTATTACAACGATATACCTCAAGATAAAGTTCAAGAATTATTAGATTTTCTAAAGGAAAAATATGGCGGCAATGCTCTGTTCAGACAGACTCGTGTCTTTCTTCAAGGCTCCAAAGAATTTTGTGACAAAGATGAAATAGCAAATCTGGCAAATGAAATCAGTACAAAATTTAATGGACCCATTGAAATAACTCTTGAATTCGAAAAGGTTACTCCAGAAGAGCAGGATCAAAATAAATTTAATTTTCCTGCAGGAAAATTACTGCCAATAGCTGGCTCTGATGCCGAATGAAGATATGTAATTACAAATAAGATGTACATTGTAAACTAGAAGATATTAGAAAAGATCAATTATCGTCAGAAGTATGATCATCTGTATCAGCACCGTCGTC
This sequence comes from Nitrososphaeraceae archaeon, assembly GCA_036795955.1. Classification (GTDB taxonomy): domain Archaea; phylum Thermoproteota; class Nitrososphaeria; order Nitrososphaerales; family Nitrososphaeraceae; genus TA-21. Next base: position 1,943 of record DAIRDV010000104.1, read on the forward strand.
TTCAAGTATGGATTTTATTTTTTCTCTCAATTTAGATATACTGACAGGCTTACTAATGAAATGAGTAACATCGACTGAAGGAATTACTTTGCTGAATTCTTCTTTGTTAATCTCAAAAGCAGTGATAAATGCAATCTTCATAGTAGGATCATTTTCTTTTATTCGCCTATACAACTCAAATCCATTTATCTTAGGCATCCGAATGTCGGTAATCACTAGATCATAATATTTTTGAGGTTGATTTTGAAAGTTATTTATCGCGTCATCTCCTTTAGAAAAGGTTTCAACGCTGAAATCATTCTTTGATTCCAATCCTCTTTTTATGACCGAAAGGATATCAGATTCATCGTCCACAATCATTATTCGTGGTGGTGAATTCACTTTTTTACTTTCCGTCATATATTGGATTTTGATATGATTATCATATATAATAAGTTTCATTAGGGCGAAAATTGATATAACAAGAAAAACAACGTCATGAAAATGACTGAAAAATCAGAGTGGTTGGATCTCTTGCAGGAATCAAAAATAAAAGAATTCAATCAGTGGAGAATGTCCAACATTCTTGTGAAGATAGATTTAAGCGGTATGGATTTTTCAGGAAAAGATCTTTCAAATGCATTCCTAAATGGTGTCAAATGCAACGGAATAAACTTGTCAGGCTGCAATTTACGTAAGACCAATTTTGCACAGGCAGAGGTAATGGACTCCAACTTTGAAAATGCAAACTTAGAAGATGGAATTTTTCTATATTGCAATTTGAAAAATAGCAAATTGGTGACAGCAGACCTAACCAGAACAAACTTTATGTGGGCCGATTTAAGAAGTTGTGATTTTACTGGCGCTAAACTCAAAAAAACAATCTTTGTTGAAGCCAAGTTACAAAATGCGAAAATGGATTCATTGCAAGATGAATCTGTTTATTTAAAGTTCGCCAAGATAGAATAAAAACATCTGAAATATGGCGAGAAAAATAATTGCTACATGTCAATACCCCAATAGATTAATACGATTGAGACATCAAGTTAGGTTGGTTGGAAGTAGACAAGATTCGAACTTTAAAGTTACTAGGCAAGTGGTCATTTAATAGAGTTGTTGGTAAGCGACGACCGCTAGTAGCTGTTTTCAGTCTGACCCATTACTGCAATTTTTATTGTCCTATGTGTCCATTCGGCGATTCAAATAAGGAGGGGCAATTGAAATTGGTTAGTGAAAGGGATCTAAGTACAGAACAATGGAAATCTATCTTTGACAAAGTTTCGAAATATTGTGTTTGGTCCATTGTTGAAGGAGGCGAACCTACTAGTAGACCGGATTTCATGGAGCTTCTTAGTTATCTTCATGAAATTGAAATGCCTACTTCCTTGATAACAAATTGTTCACTTTTACACACAGTGGACCTTGAGAAACTAAAACGGTATGTTCAGTTCATTACATGTAGCATAGACTCGATTCATGAAGAGTCATATTGTAAAGTGCGCGGTGTTTCTAGCAAAATATTTCAAAAGGTAATGGAAAATATTGAACTCCTTAACAAAAGTAACATTCCTCATTATTTCAATAGTGTAATTACAAAATTTAACACAGAAGAATTTATTGATCAATCTTATTTTGACAAGGCAAAAGAACTGGGTTCAAATTCAGTTTCTCTGACCTTTGTAGAAGACAGAGCAGATGTACCCTACTCATTACTACCAGATAGAAAAACAATGGATAAAGTATGTGAAAGCGTATTAAATTATGTCAAAAAGCATTCTTCTCCTCAAATAATGATCCCCCCACAATATTTTGAACAGATTCTAGAAAAAGGGCGTACTACTTTCGACGAATGCGGAGTATGGAAAAGTACATTTGTCAATGCCGATGGTACTGTAATGGTACCGTGCTGGAAGTTTAACAAAGTCGAAAACACCTATAATCTGCTTGAACAGAGCATAGAAGAAATTTGGAGTGCACCTCAATGGGAGATCGCTAAAACATGTCACGACTGCCAGGTTCTAGGATGTATTTGGTATTCTTCCCAACCTATAACTACCTTCGCCAAAAATTATATGAATGGTCTATCCAAGATGATAAATCAACATAAACCAGAATTATCTATAAATTAACTAGTTTGAGTTTTAATCGCTCCCAGCAGAACAGCAATGTTTCATTTACAAAATTTGATCAATTCGCAGATTCAGATTGTCATTAGAATGATATAACTCGCCGACGGCTTTGAATTCCTTTCCTTTTTTCATCAGCTCTCGTGGTCCATGATAATCATAATGATGTAAGCTAGCGTGCCATTTACCATTTATCAATACTATTGCTTTACCCAGCAATACCTTCTCAATTTCAATATCATAGATTTGTCCTTGAACTTTTTTCTCATTTTCAGAAAGAATTACCTTATTACCAATTATTTTTATCCTTCCCAATTTTTTTAGCATTTTCAATCCTGCATTTACAAGTTCATCTTCTTGT
>DAIRDV010000105.1:0-4365 GCA_036795955.1 Nitrososphaeraceae archaeon
TCTCTTGAACAATTTGTGTTTTATTTTTAGTTGATCGAGAATCTTTCCAACCAAATGATCGACAATTTGATCTATGGATGAAGGATTATGATAAAAACCTGGCATGGCAGGAAGTATAATAGCACCGGCTTCCTGTACCTTTATCATGTTCTCAAGGTGAATTCTGGACAGAGGAGTTTCTCGTGGAACTAGTATCAACTTCCGGGATTCCTTTAAAGTGACTGACGCAGCACGAGATATGAGCGTATCATCATAGCCGTTCGCAATACTCGAAAGAGATTTCATACTGCATGGTACTATTACCATTCCATCATGCAAAAATGAACCACTTGACACTGAGGCATCAAGTTTGGAATTGTCATAGTTAACTGAGGAAAGAGATTTTACATACTCTAGTGTTTTGGGAGTTTCAATAACTATATTTTTTTTCGCCCATTCACTGATTATAAGGTAGGTTTGAATATTAATGGAATGAAGAACCTCCAAGAGTCTAATTCCATAAATAATACCTGAAGCTCCAGAAAATCCAATCACTATTTTATCATATCTTTCGTCTGACGCCAACATCAAAAATATCGCTGAACACTTATTTATTGTTGTTATCGATTGAACTGCATGCTAACTGTATTTGGAACCGTAGCACTTGATACTACCCGTACTCCATTTCATACAGTTGAAAGGACTTTGGGTGGTACAGCTACTTTTGCTTCAATTGCTGCATCATACTACGTACCTACGTCCATAGTTGGTATCGTAGGAAATGATTTTCCTACATCGTATTTAGAAATATTGAAAAATCGTCTTGATGTCAGAGGACTGTCATCAAGTAAAACTGAGAAAACCTTTCATTATGATTCATCCTTTGGTTATGATCTTTACAAGAGGACCACTAACAAGACAGAGTTAAATGTCATTGCAAATTACCAATCGACAGTACCCAATGAATTTGTAGATTCAGAATATATTTACCTTGCAAATAATGATCCTGTTCAAAATTTAAACCTATTAGATCAGTTTTCCCATCCAAAGTTAGTAATTTGTGACACTATGGATTTCTGGATCTTGAACAAAAGAGACGAGGTAATGAAGATGATATACAAAGTTGACGGTATAATATTAAACGAATCAGAAGCTAAATTATTATTTAAAGAAAATAGCATCTTAAAATGTGCTAGATTACTAATCTCAAATGGTCCTTCTTTTGCCCTAATAAATAAAGGAGAAAATGGATCCTTACTATTTTATGAAAACGAATTTTATCCTATACCAGGATATCCTACAGAAATTATAAAAGATCCTACCGGTGCCGGTGATTCTTTTGGAGGTGCCTTTATGGGACACTTGTGTACACAACAACAAATAAATTCAAAATCGTTAAAAAATGCGATGATTCATGGAAATATTATGGGTTCATTTGCGATTGAAGATTATGGTATCCAAAGATTAGTCAATATCGATGCTAAAGATATCAAATTGAGACATGAAAAATATAAAGAGATCTTATCCCTCTAAGTCATTTTCTTATTATGAATATCTAATTTATTATGACTGCAAATTAATTATGACATCTGTGACCGACAATGTAAATAGGAGATTATCAAATGAAAAATAAATTCGGCCTGATATTTGATGGACAACATTAAGGAAGCTTTGATTTCAAAGATTGACCTAACAGACGAGGAAGCTCAAATTTTCATTTTTTTGATAGTCAAGGGAGAATCAACTGTAACAAGTATTTCCTCAGCAATAAATCTGACAGTGGAAGAATCTGAGCGACAACTCTCTAATTTATTAGAAAAAGGGCTAATACTTGAGATGTCAGGTAAATATCAAACGTTTCATCCGAAATTCTCAATAATAAACGCTTATCGTCGTTACTGTCAAAAAATGGGTATAGAATTTAAGAAGAACCTTCAGATAGATAGTCTTGCATCATCTCTTGAAAAAATGCAGGAATCTGCAAGAACTAAATAAGGCAATTAGAATCAATAAAGTGGAATGTCGACTGTTCCTGATAATAAGGTGGTATATTTTGGGGTTATTAATATTAATGAAAATAACAAGACAATAGGAGCCGTTGATATTTGGAGAAATGTAGTAAACAAGAAAATGTTTTGCGAGGAGAAAAGATTGGGTATTTTGGAAATTGTAGACTACATCGGTATGCCATCTATTGAAGAAGGTCAAGAATGGGCTGTTGCCATAAATAAAAATAGGGTAGGAAAAGAACGGTGGAAACTAATAAGAATAATTAAAGATGGCAAGTTCTCTTTTATTGACACTGATGATGAAACCACAGTAAGTGTGGATGTTTCTGATTACAAGATAGTAGATGATAACTGGTGGAGTTTTCTAGTCTCCAAAAATATTAATCGTAGTGTCGAAATAACGGATGAGGCTCATCCAAAGTGATTCGCGATACATACGATTCTGATGATCCGAAAATATTTGTAGAAAAAGCTCAGGGAGGACAGTATGCAAGTAAACTAAGGGGTTACTTTATTGTCAAAGATACGAAATTTAAATTCAATGCAATTGCCTTTGGAAGAATTGGGGGACACAACATTAGTTTGAATTTGACAAAAAAAACTTTAGCCAAACTGGAGGAATTTGGTTATGATGCCGAAAGTTTTCAATTAACATTACAGCGCAAACTTGTAGAGGGAGAAATCGTCCTAATCGACCCTGCGACCAAAAATCAGTTTAAACCATAGCATCGTGTAATGCGTTTCCGCATTTGCATTTGTTTCGAGAATTTGGAATTGATGGAATAAAAGCTGCAAGTAATTCTTTTGTTATACTGGCGTTCTTAGTCAAGACCTCAATAATTTCCTTGGATGATACAGGATTTTCATACCAAACATCATAGTCAGTAACTGTAGCTATAGAAACGTAGCATATTTCCATTTCACGCGCTAATACACATTCAGGTACTAATGTCATGCCAATTATATCTCCGTGTAATACATCTCTGAAATATTTTGATTCTGCTCGTGTTGAAAAGCGCGGCCCTTCTACACAGATATAATTAGCACCATTATGCACATTCGTATTAAGTTGCTTACCGACATTTAGAAACACTTCTCTCAATTCATTACAAAAGGGATCTGCGCAAGATATGTGGCACACTTTACCTTCGTCATAAAAAGTGTAGTTTCTTCCTTTAGTAAAATCAATGAATTGATCAGGGAGCACAACATCGCCAGGCTTGTGGGCATCCTGGAGACTTCCTACCGCCGATGGAGCAATTATTCTGGACACACCCAATGAATGTAGAGCCCATATGTTCGCTCTACTGTTAACTTTGTGTGGTGGAATAGTATGTCCTTTACCATGACGAGGAATAAATGCTACTGATCTTCCGTTGTATTCGCCAATGGTAACTAGATCCGATGTACTTCCATAAGGAGTAAAGATCTTTACTTTTTCTGCATTCGCCAGTAATTCGGTGCTATAGATGCCCGTCCCTCCTATTATCCCAATTTCAGCACGATGATTTTGCATTTTATTCAAACTCCATAATGCATTTAACATCGTATCCTTTATTCTTCAATGTGTCCATGCCATCTAAATAATTTAAACAAATTATAAACACAAATCCAACTACAGTGCCTCCTAGTTTTTCCACGAGCGAAGCTGCAGCAATAGCAGTACCACCAGTTGCAAGCAAGTCATCTGCTATCAAAACTTTTTCGCCCTTTAGAACGGCATCTTGTTGAATTTCCATAACCCTAGTCCCATATTCGATACTGTAGGATTCTTTAATTGTGGGTCCAGGCAATTTGCCTTCTTTTCTAATTAGGATTAAACCCTTACTAAGACTTGTTGCAAGAAGCGATCCAATCACAAATCCCCTAGATTCGATAGCTGCAATTTTACTTGTTTGAATATTGTCACATATTTCGGACAATTTTTTGTCAAGATAATTCATGGATTCCGGAGTTCTTAAAAGCGGATTAATGTCCTTGAATGAAATTCCTTTGGTTGGAAAGTCATTCCAACTTCTAACTAGATTCCTAAACTCTACGTCGTTCATAAGCGCTTGTTTTTCATATCCTATGCTACTACATATTTAACGTTCCGATACATCAAGAAATACACAAAAAAAAGAGTTACACAAAAGTACAGATAAAGTTAAGGTTGAATATATCTACACTTGGTAAAAATTAAGATGAGTTTACTCCGAATATTCTGTCAAAATATTCAGATTGTTCATTGACTGCTTGTGCGGATTCACCTTCATCAACCCCTGCAAGATCTTTGGCAAGTTTTTTCTTATATCCTAATTGCATCTGTCTTGCGATTTGGATTCTTTGTGCCTGAGGAGAACCTGCTCCATGCATAGACTCTGTTAGATATCCAACT